>CALWBC010000019.1 GCA_944375755.1 uncultured Mediterraneibacter sp.
TTCCTATCAAACAGATGAAACAGACAGCACAGAAGACGACCTGGAAGAACTGGAACGGTTCAGCGATGTAGCTTATGAAGACGAAACCGTTGACGGTTCAAAAACTCATTGGGGAGAGGATAGCAAACGAAATTCTGATGCATCTGAGATCGAAGAAAAAAGTTTCTAAAGAAATCTCTCTCTACGAGCCAATCGGAACTGACAGGGAGGGAAACGAAATCAGGCTTTACGATATCATAGAAAATGACGATGATGATATTCCTGACAAAATCCATCTCAAAGAAAATATACAGAAACTCTATGAGAACGTAGAAAACGAGCTTTCCGCAAGAGAGAAGCTCGTTTTAAAAATGCGGTATGGGCTTTATAACGGAGAAGAATATACGCAGCGGGAAATTGCCAGTCAGCTCGGGATTTCCCGTTCTTACGTCTCCCGGATTGAAAAAAGCGCCGTTGAAAAACTGCGCGGAAAATTTCAGGAAGAATCTCCCGATCACTCTTCCCCCTTCTCAAATTCCAAAACCATACAGTAAAAGTATCTGTAAATCAAAAATAAAAGAACCGGGGAGCTGCCTATGCAGGATTGAAAACGGATCAGTTCGCATTAGTTCGAACAATTCCACTCTCAAGCCCGGGCAGTTTCCCGGTTCTTTTAATTTCTCTTAATATCCGCGGCATACTCCCCATCGGAAGCATCAGCGAAATTCATTATCTTACTCCTGCGGACCAGCTGCTACGAGTGCTTTTCCAAGCTCATTGCTCTCGTATTTCTTGAAGTTCTTAATAAATCTTGCAGCGAGATCTTTTGCTTTTGTCTCCCACTCGGAAGCGTCAGCATATGTGTCACGCGGATCAAGGATTGCAGGATCTACGCCCGGCAGTTCTGTCGGCACTTCGAAATTGAAGTACGGAATCTTCTTAGTCGGAGCTGTCAGGATTGATCCGTCAAGGATAGCATCGATAATACCACGTGTATCTTTGATGGAAATACGTTTTCCTGTTCCGTTCCATCCTGTATTTACAAGGTAAGCTTTTGCTCCGCTTGCTTTCATTCTCTTAACAAGTTCCTCTGCGTATTTTGTCGGATGCAGCTCAAGGAATGCCTGTCCGAAACATGCGGAGAATGTAGGTGTCGGCTCTGTGATACCACGCTCTGTTCCTGCAAGTTTTGCAGTAAATCCGGACAGGAAGTAGTACTCTGTCTGCTCCGGTGTCAGAACGGATACCGGCGGAAGTACTCCGAACGCGTCAGCTGACAGGAAGATTACGTTCTTCGCTGCCGGAGCTGCGGATACCGGACGTACGATCTTCTCGATATGGTCGATCGGATAAGATACACGTGTGTTCTCTGTCACGCTCTTATCTGTGAAATCAATCTTTCCGTCAGCATCAAGTGTAACATTCTCAAGAAGAGCGTTACGTTTGATGGCGTTGTAGATATCCGGCTCGGAATCTTTGTCAAGATCGATAACCTTCGCGTAGCATCCACCCTCGAAGTTGAATACACCGTTGTCATCCCAGCCATGCTCGTCATCACCGATCAGAAGTCTCTTCGGATCTGTGGAAAGTGTTGTCTTACCTGTTCCGGAAAGTCCGAAGAAGATTGCTGTGTTCTCGCCGTTCATGTCTGTATTTGCCGAGCAGTGCATGGAAGCGATTCCCTTCAGCGGCAGGTAGTAGTTCATCATGGAGAACATACCTTTCTTCATCTCTCCGCCATACCATGTGTTAACGATTACCTGCTCACGGCTTGTAATGTTGAACATAACAGCTGTCTCGGAGTTCAGTCCCAGTTCCTCATAATTGTCTACTTTTGCCTTAGAAGCATTGTATACAACGAAATCCGGTGTAAAGTTCTCCAGCTCTTCGTCAGTCGGACGGATGAACATGTTTGTTACAAAGTGTGCCTGCCATGCAACTTCCATAATGAAACGGATTGCCATACGTGTGTCTTTGTTCGCGCCACAGAATGCGTCAACTACAAAAAGTCTCTTGTTGGAAAGCTCTTTCTTTGCAATTTCTTTTACTGCATTCCATGCTTCCTGTGAAGCCGGGTGATTGTCATTCTTGTACTCGTCAGAAGTCCACCATACTGTGTCTTTGGAATTTTCATCCATGACAATGTATTTGTCTTTCGGTGAACGTCCTGTATAAATACCAGTCATAACATTTACTGCGCCGAGTTCACTTACCTGTCCTTTGTCATATCCCTCCAGGTTCGGGTTTGTCTCTTCCTCGAACAGCATCTCGTAAGAAGGATTGTGGACAATTTCTGTAGTTCCTGTAATACCATACTGGGTTAAATCGATATTTGACATGTTACGCCTACCTCTTTCTTTCTATAGTATTATTATGGAAATGCATACAACAATCTCCAATCAGTTCACATTATACCGGAGAACAGAGGAAAAATCAACAGAAAAGTTTTCACATTTTTTCATTTTTTGAAAGTTTTCGTGTTTTTTCATTCATTTCCGGATATTTTTATCCCTTTCTTATCGTGCGCAGGTTCAAAAAATGCAGGATTTTTATTTAAATCCTGCATTTTTCACATTTTTTTTATTAAGTTCTTCTGTTTTCTCCTGCGATGACGTTCAAAACATCTCCGGCAAAAGTTCCCGCAGTGTGTAAACCCTGAATTCTTCTGCGGATTTCGCGCATATGATGCGAAAGCTGTCCGCGTCACAGAACTCTGCCATAACCTGACGGCAGACACCGCACGGATAACACCAGTCCGGCTGCTGTCCCTGTGCTCCTCCGACGATCGCTATCGCGGCAAACTCCCGTTTTCCCTCGGAAACCGCCTTGAAAATGGCAGTCCGCTCCGCGCAGTTTGTAGGCCCGTACGCGCGGTTTTCAATATTGCACCCGGTAAAAACCGCTCCGTCCCTGCAGAGAAGCGCTGCGCCTACCCGAAAACGGGAATACGGACTGTAGGAAAACTCCCTTGCCCGAAACGCAGCCTGAATAAGCATTCCGTAATCCTGCATATCTTCCTGCATGTTGTATCACTGCTCCATTCTTTCAGAAATATTTCCGTTTCAGTTTCGTCGTATAGTACGCAAACCAGATCAGTGCGAGGAAAAAAACACCCATTCCCACATTGTCGATCAGATCCATGTGGTAAACATAACAGTGCACCACATCCAGCGCACCATAGAGAGTTGCCACAATCCCCAGGACGAGCAGCGCCGGTCCTGCTTTCCTTATATACTCCTCTTTATTTTTACACTTCTTGTAAACATATTCTTTTCCCAGGAGTAGAGACGCGTTGATCTCACCGGTTCTCTTCATCTGAATAAACGCATACAGCGCATATATTCCGCAGCCAAACGCGATGATCCCGATAAATCCCCACATTCCATACATATCATTCATAAGACTATGGCTCCTTTACACTCCAAGAATTTTCCTTACCGTCTCTTTCATTGCGTCTGAGTCACATTCTGTCGTATGACGGATATCAGCATTGCGGATCTCCTCAATCGCACGGGGCACCGATGTGCCGGAGATACGGCTCAGCTCATCCACAAGATCAAACTCATCCGCATCCGCATATTTTTCATCGATTGCGCTCATCACACTGTGAATAAATTTATACGGGCTGGCGGTAGACGCCACGAGACATTTTGTCTCATCCCGGCTGTCTCTGCGGTACTGTCCGCATACAAAAGCAGCCACTGCGGTATGGGTATCCATCACATAGCCGGTCCGTGCATACGTATCGTGGATCGTCTCTTTCGTCTGTTCCTCCGTCGCGTACCCTCCGACAAAGTCTTCCAGCTTTTCGCGCATATCTTCCGTAATTTCGTAGCTGCCCTTCTCCCTGAGCTGTGCCATAAGCCGTGCATTTTTCTCTGCGTCCTGTCCCGCAATCGTATAGATCAGTCTCTCCAGATTGCTGGAAATCAGAATATCCATGGATGGGGAAGACGTAAGAATAAACTCGCGGTTTCTGTCATACACTCCGGTCCGGAAGAAATCAAAATGCACTTTATTCTCGTTGGACGCACAGATCAGCCGGTTGATCGGGACTCCCATCTGCTTTGCATAATATGCGGCGAGGATATTGCCGAAGTTTCCTGTAGGAACAGTTACATTGATCTTTTCATTTTCTTCGATCTCACCATTCTCCAGCAGTTTTGCGTAGGCATATACATAATAAACCACCTGCGGCACAAGACGGCCGATATTGATGGAGTTCGCGGATGAGAACTGATACCCTGCTTCCGCCAGCTCTTTTTCCAGCTCCTTGTCTTCAAACATCGCCTTTACGCCGCTCTGCGCATTGTCAAAGTTTCCATGAATCGCAACAACAGAAGTATTATCGCCCTTCTGTGTCACCATCTGCAGTTCCTGTACCCGGCTGACTCCACCCTTCGGATAGAACACAATGATCTTGGTTCCCGGAACATCCGCAAAGCCCGCAAGCGCTGCTTTTCCCGTATCTCCCGAAGTTGCCGTCAGGATGACAATCTCATTTTTCACATTATTCTTCCTTGCCGCCGTAGTGAGAAGATGCGGCAGAATGGACAGAGCCATGTCCTTGAACGCAATCGTCGCTCCATGGAACAGTTCCAGATAATACGTGTCTTCCACCTTTGCAAGAGGAGCGATCACCTCAGTGTCAAACTTGTCATCATAAGCGTTTCTGATACAGTTTTTCAGCTCCTCTTCTGTAAAATCCGTAAGGAACTGTTTCATAACCGCGTAAGCAGTTTCCTGATATGTCATTGACTTCAGTTCCTCCATGGATACATCCAGCTTCGGTATGAATTCAGGTACGAACAGACCTCCGTCCTCAGCAAGACCTTTTAAGATCGCCTGGGAAGCGGTTACTGTTTTCTCTGCGTTTCTTGTACTTTTGTATAATAGATTCATTTTCTTACCCTCTTCTTCTTTTCTTCCGGTTACTGCCATGAATTATAGCATAGCTCCTGTATTTTCGCAATCTGCGCGTAACAGTTCAGCTATGAAGAAAGCCGTACCGGCACACTCCGGACTCATTTTTTCCCGGCTGCAATTGCCACGATTCCACAGACCGCCATCAAAACAGGATAGACAAGGTACGGCAGCATGTCAAAAGGCGTCAGGCCGGTCAGCGTAGCTGCGGACAGAAGCTGTGCTCCGTAGGGAATCAGTCCCTGCCCTACGGATGTAAACATGTCGAGAAGTGATGCTGAGCGCTTCGGATCCACGTGGAATTCTTCACTGATTTCTCTGGCAATCGGTCCGGACATGACGATGGCCACCGTATTGTTTG
>CALWBC010000020.1 GCA_944375755.1 uncultured Mediterraneibacter sp.
GGGGAATCAATATGTCCCGCTTTATTTAGGGAATTTCCCTTGCTTTTTTCAAGGATTTCTGACGCTTTTTTTCGGTAAATTTAGTGTATCATAAACATTTATATAAGAAAATGCATGGGCAAGCGCGCGATTTCCGATCTTGAAATATCCCTTTTTCATCTTGTCCAGCATCACACCGGGCATAAGGCCGCCAAGTGCGGTGATTTCCAACCTTCCACGGTCATTTCACTATACACCATTTACTACACCATTTTCTTTAAAAATGACGATTTTTGACACTCCCAGACAAAAAGACAGAACCCGCAGAAACCTTGTAAAATAAGGCTTTACGGGCTCTGACGCCACAGGACAAAACCACCCGCTCCACGGCAAGAGGTGAGTGCTATTTTTTATATTTTTGTAAACAAAACTACAGACCATATTCCATAATGATTCTATCTACTACCTTTTCCGGCAAATCATTATTCATAAATATCCGATTCTGTATACCGATTTCAGCATAAATTCTCCCATACCAGTCCAGATCAGCCTGGATCTCTTTCAGATAATAGTCTTTATGCTCTTCTTTATAATCATCATCTATATAAATATTATCATTCTCGTCACTGAACACAAGCCGCAAGAAAATATTTTCCGCTGTATCATATAACTCAATCAGGAGTATATCATCAGCAATTATTCGTGTTTTGAAGTTGCCCGTATAAGAAATCGGCGTAATAGCAAAGACTATATCCTCTTCCAACCGCATAATCTTCATCCAAATCATAAAATTTGAAGTCAAGCCATTCGGCCAGCAGCTTTCCTGTCGTCGTTTTTTCTACATTAGATACGCCAAACAGAAGTATCTTCATATCTTTTCCCCCTCAGTAATACACCTGCAAACTCCTGTTAATCTCCTCCACCGTCCGCTCTTCCGCCCGTGTTGTCTCTGCCCACTGAATCATAAAGTCATGATCTGGTACTTCCGGATCGGAAATCGCCCGCAGATATTCCTTATATCCCTCTTCTCCGCCCACATCTTCCGGCGGTCTTTCGCCCTTACTTTCCAGCAGGCATGGAACCCGGTTGCTGCTGTTCTTTACTACTTTCTCCAACAGGATCTCATGCTCCCAGCAGTCGCCGAAATCATAAGTATAGATACATCGTTCTGTTTCCTGAAAGATATCTCTTAAATTCATCCGGTCTTCATATTTCACTTCGTATTTATCCGGTTCCAGATAGTCTTCCGCTTCCGGATCATTACTGTCGACAATCCTGATTTTAACTGGATAGGCGTATAGCGGAGTCTCCCTTTTTGGCTGATATGTTTCATCAATCACAGTAAATTCATGCAGATGATAATTGAACCACCCAAACGTTTCCTGAATCACCCGGTGCAGCTGTCTGAAGGAACTTCTGGATGGAATCAGGATACGCCGCCAGATATCATAATCATCAAGCATCAGCCTGATCTTCAACTGATAGTTCTCGATTTGAAGCAGATGTTCCCCACTCTCTTCCGGCAGGTTTTTCATTTTACACAGCCCTCGTAATAATTCTTCCGAAGGATATTTATACTCATTGCCAAATTTAACCATATAGCGCCCCAGGGCCAGGCTGATCCTGCCCTGTATAACCGAATCTTCGTCCAGAAGTTCCGCATAATATCCCACCGTTTGGCAGAGCTTGCTCAGATTTGCGACCAGACTTCTCCCCGCTGTTTTTGAATATTCAGCCGCCCCGCAATTCTGCAGATACTCTTCTGTTACTTCCGCCGGTATCCCTTCTTCCGTAAACGCGGCACGGATCCCTTCCCTGAGTCTTTCATCCAGCCGGGCGATATCTTTCGCTTTCGGACGGTACAGAATAATCGGATACCGTGTCAGATTGTTCATACATACAATCGCCTTTCTCCGGTTGATTGTAATATAGTTCACATGCCATGAATAGAATCCGTCCGCCCCGTCATTACCAGCCGCCGGAAACAGTTTGATCTTCTGCAGATCCATTTTGTCCAACATCTTTTTTGTACATTGAATATACATTTGGCCATCTCCCGTTCTTATTTCAATCTATCTCCAGTTTTGTTCTTTTTCGTGCTGATTCGAATTCTCCTCGTTCTCTCCTACACTTCCCGATACACCACTTTCCCCTTCTTCATCTCCGACTTCATCAGAGCAGCCTTTTTCACCGTCATTTCCGCCTTGGGAAGATGCACCTGATACGGTTTCTTTGCCGATACTTTCCGGACAATCGTAATATGCGGAACAAATTTATCGTCATCAAACGGTATCCCCTCTTCTTTCAGAGCTGCTCGCAGCTCCTTAACATAGGTCTTCAGCTTTTGATTTCCCTTTACACCCGCCCAGAGCAGATTTCCGAAATTTCCTTTTTCCGAGAGCGTCATGCGAAACTGCGGCAGCGGCACTTTTTCGATCACCTTTTTCACGCGCTCCGGTTCTTTATATTCTCCTATAAAAGCCAGTGTCAGATGCAGGTTATCCGCCGGCACATAGCTGCCTTCCACTCCCTGCTTTTTCAGATCATGCATGCAGGCGACAAGCGCCTTTTTCATCTCATCAGACAGTTGAATCGCAATAAATAATCTCATGATTGATTTCCTCCCTTTTTCCCTCCCGGAACCCTTGCCGCTATCCTCCTCGGCAGCTCCTCCGGCATCTTTACCTGTACCCCGAACAGCATCTTGACAATCCACAGAACAAACAGCAGCACAGCAATCGGAATCAGGCAGGATGTAACCAGCATCACGGCAATTGTCTCAATAAACTGATTCAGCAGCTGCTCTCCTTTTTCCAGCAGTCCCGTTATTCCGCCTTTTATCTTTGACAGCGCCTGCTCAAGGATGTTGCCTTCTGAATCTGTATTATCATTTATCTCATCTGTCATCTTCTCCGCTTCTTTTACGGTTTCCTCCATGGACACCTCATATGTTTCCTCTATAATCGAAGATACCTGCATACTCATGGGAATGATCAGATAGATAACCAGTCCAAATACCGCGATTTTCGCCGCCAGTATTTTCAGCCCCTGCCGGCTCAGCCAGATTCCCAGAACCAGCAGGACGCAGGCTGCCGGAATCAGTATGAGAAACGCCGCGTATCCCGTCAGCGTAACCAGATACTTCTCCAGGAAAACAACCATAAGAATGATCAGGAAATACGATGTCAGATCCGCCAGTTTATTTGCCACGGGCGTTGTAGCGTCCCCGGGAATCGCCGCGATTGCCGTTGATGCCGCCGCTGACGTTGCAGTCAGTTTCAGCACATCCTCTTTCTTCTCATCCAGAGCCTCCAGTGTTTTCGTGTGATTGGCCGGATCGCTTGCGGCTTTGGAAATGACCGTCATGGAGAAAATCATCACCACAAGCAGCACTGCCGTTATCGCCAGTTTCCTTATGTTACGGTTTGATAGTTTCTTTATCACTTTTCCCTCTCCTTTTCTTTGGTTTATTAAAATCCTCTTTTGCGATTTTCTTTCTTTTATTCTGATTTTTATATACACTGTCAGTATACACTAAAATCATTAAAATAGCATTACAGACTGTTTCTCCTCCTCATAAAAGCCCGTGTAAATTTCGCGAATCCACTTTCCGGCTCCTCCGCTCCCTCAAAGCCTTTTCGCCCCATAAAAAAGCGGACGCATCGCTCTCGCACAATACGTCCGCCTTTCAGCAGTATGATTTTCAATTACAGATATTTTCTCCTCAGATACTCCAGAAACGGCGCCGCATCCAGCCTGCTGCCGGTCAGTTTTTCGACCATCTCTCCGGCCGTATAGCAGCATCCGTACTGCCAGATCTTATCCTCCATCCACTTCGTAATCGGAGACAGCTTTCCTTCGCGGAGCAGATCTTCCATATCCGGTATATCCTTCTCCATCGCCTTCAGAATCTGTCCGTCATAGATATTTCCCAGCGCATAGCTCTGGAAATATCCGATATAGTCTCCGGCCCAGTGCATGTCCTGAAGCACGCCTTCCGTATCATTGGACGGCCGGATTCCCAGATAGTTTTCATATTTGTCATTCCATGCTTCCGCCATATCTTCCGCTTTCAGCTCCCCGGCGAAATAATCCCGCTCCAGCTCGAACCGGAGAATTGCATGAAGGCTGTAAGTCACCTCATCCGATGAGATTCTTCTCAGTGTCGGTCTCACCCTGTGTGTCAGCTTATAGAACTGCTCTATCGGAATCTGACGGTACAGAGGGATCTCTTCCTGCAGCTGCGGATAATAATACTCCCAGTACGCATGGCTGTGGCCCACCATATTTTCAAAGAACCGCGCATTCGCCTCGTGGAAACCGCCTTCTATACCGCCCCACATTCCGGCTTCCGCCACCCGGTCGCTGCTGCTGCAGGAGTACATGGCATGCCCGGCTTCATGCAGACAGGTAAAGATCAGGTTGTAGCTTCCACTTTTATAGGCGGAAACGCGGGCGTCTCTCGGTCCCATAAAGGAAGTAAATCCATGAACCACCCGGTCATTAAATCCGCCTCTCTCCGGCCGGTAGCCCAGTTCTCTTGCCAGCCTCTGTCCGAATGCCGCCATCTGGTCCGGATCACTGTCCGGGATATCCGGTATCTCCTCCGCCCCGGTGCTTCCCTTTGCCTTCGTCTGATTCAGGATTTCTTTGATTCCTTCTTTTAATACATCAAACTGTTCCGAAACTTCCTTCACGGAAAGCCCTTCATCCGTCATGCCCACCAGAGTGTCAAATGCAGGCGCATCCGGATCGATTGCAAGGGCAATCTCTTTCTTCAGATCAAATGCCTTCTTAAGCCACGGCATGAAAATCCCGTAATCCTGAGCCGCTCTCGCCTGATTCCAGGCCTTCATACAGTCCGCCTTGATCAGGTTGTAGCTGCGCAGCGTTTCTTCCGGCGTATGCACCGCATTCCGGTACCGGAACCGGAAAGTCCGGATCAGTCCGCGCTCGATCTCATCTTCGATCTCATTCAGCTTCACACCGGATAAATACTTCGCTGCTTCCCGCGCTTTGTCTCCCTGATAAAGAGCATTTTTCTGATCTCCGATAAACGCCGCCGTCTGCTGCCGGTACGCAGTCCCTTCTTCCGGAAGAGACGACCACTGATCATATTCAAACAGTGATTCAATGCTTTTGTAATAACGGAACTTTTCATTTAATTCCTTTACAGTCTCCAGACATTCCTGATAATTCATCTTTCTTCCTCCCGTCCTGTTCATATTTTCCGCCTGATCATGTTTCCCACCTGATCATGTTTTCACCAATCATATTTTCCATTCTGATCACATTTACCGATAGTGATCCAGCACACATGCATGGGGATATTCCACGCCTTCCTTCATGACAAACGCGCAGTCCAGCAGCGCCAGGTCATCTGTGAGAAGATCCCGTCCCCATCCGGCGATATCCGCCAGTTTCCCCGGCTCGATCGTTCCGATCTCATCGGAAAGTCCGAGGATCCGGGCATTTTCCGCAGTTGCCGCCCGAAGCGCCCGGTAAGGTGATATGCCATTTCGAAGCCACGCGGAATACTCTCTTCCGCACTCGTAATTCTGATAATTCACAACCAGATCCGTTCCATATCCGAACCGGAGATTGCTCTCGAAGAGCAGCCTTCTGCTCTCCACCAGCTGCTCTCTGTAGTGGCGCAGCTTTTTCTGGAATTCCGGAGACTTCTGCGCCAGCTTCTCTTCGTCCAGAAGCACGATCTCATCATAAGGGCACAGCGTCGGCACCACATAGATGTCCTTCTCCTCCAGAAGCCGGATCGTCTTCTGATCCGCCAGAGACGCGTGCTCGATCCCGTCTATGCCCATATTGGCCAGCGTTGTGATCAGTTCGCCGGTATATGCATGCGCGGTAACGGTTCTGTGCAGCGAATGGGCCGTATCAATAATCGCCTGCATCTCATCGTCTGAGAGCTGTTTGTCCTCCGGAGAATCATTCGGTGTGAAGAATCCGCCGGTAGCCATGATTTTAATAAAATCAGCTCCGATCTTCACTTCATGGCGCACCGCGTCCCTGAAAAACTCCGCCCCGCTGCCCATGGTCGGATACTGGTTTTCCATAAATCGCGAGAGCACCGGGTTGGATGCCACGCTCTGGGACGGATCGCCATGGCTTCCCGGAGAACACAGGAAATGCGGCGCCACCACCATACGGGCTCCCTGGATGAATCCCGCTTCAATGGCACGCTTCACATCCAGAGAATAGTCTTCCCGGAACCATCCCACATGACGGATCGTTGTAAATCCTCCCGCCAGAGCTTTCCTCGCGCACTCTGCCGCCGCAAGCGCGCGCATTCCGTCAGAATAATAAACCGTATCCTTCGGGATTTCGTGCCAGTCAAAATAGGATGCGTGCACATGGGCATCAATCATTCCCGGCGTAACTGTCAGCGCGGACAGATCGATCACCCGGCATCCCGCCGGCTCCGCCGTATGATCCCCCACTTCCAGAATTTTCTTATCTTCAACCAGGATTTCCTTTCTCCCCTGAATCTCATCCCGGATTCCGTCATAAAGCTTTCCGCATATAATCTTGGTATAACTCATTATTCTCTCCTATCCGATTTTCTCTTCTATCTGATTTCCTCTTCCTGATTTTCTCTTCTGTCCGAAAAGGGCCGCGCATGAATCCATGACGCAGCCCCCTTGTTTCCTGTTTCCTTTTTCTGTTTTTCATCCGCAGATCTCTGCGCCTTTGCATACAGGTTCCACTCTGTGCAGAAGCACCTGCCTTACATGTAAATGCCTGCGCCCGGTCCCAGCGGAATATCGAATACCATCCATACAATCACCTGCACGATCCATACCAGAAGGAACGCAACCGAGTACGGCAGCGTCATGGAAATGATGGTACCGATACCGGTATTCTTCTCATATTTCTGCGCCATTCCGATTACGATCGGCAGATACGGATAAATCGGTGTCAGCGGATTCGCGATGGAATCACCGATACGGTATACAACCTGCGCAAACTCCGGTGAATAACCGAGAAGCATGAACATCGGGACAAAAATCGGGGCGAAAATATACCATTTCGCCGTACCGCTTGTCATAAAGAAATTTACTACAATCGTAAGCAGAATCACTCCGATCACCAGCGGAATACCCGTAAATCCTACATTCTGAAGCGCATTTGACGCATTTACCGCAATAATCGTTCCCAGATTCGTATAGCTGAACATATTGATAAACTGCGCGATCACGAACACGAGCACGATATATCCGGTCATGGACTGCAGAGAATCCGCCATCATCTTCGGAACATCCCCGCTCTTTTTAATCGTTCCCACAGTCTTTCCGTAAACCACACCGGCCAGCACAAAGTACACGATCAGAATCGGCACAAGCCCGTTGATAAACGGAGACTCGAGAATACTTCCGTTCTCCCCTCTGAGGATTCCGTTGTGCGGTATCAGGCACACCAGAAGCAGCGCGATGTAGATCAGACTGAAAATGCCCGTGTTTCTCAGGCCTTTCTTCTCCACATCCGTGGCCGCCCGTTCATCCGCCTTCTCCGCTCCCCTGTACTCGCCCAGGCGAGGAGTGATGATCTTGTCATTTACAAAAACACCGACCGCTGTCAGAAGGAAAGTAGACGCGATCATGAAATACCAGTTGATCGCCGGAGTCAGCTTCACCGAAGTATCAATCAGCTGAGCCGCTTCCTCCGTTACGCCGTACAGAAGCGCGTCTGTCGCCGTGATCAGCACATTCGCCGTAAATCCCGCGTTTGTCGCCGCGTATCCGGCAATCAGTCCTGCGATGGGGTGTTTTCCCATGGCCTGAAACGCAGTCGCCGCCAGAGCCGGAATCACGATGATCGATGCCTCGGAAGCAATACTTCCGTTGATTCCCAGGAACAGCACGGTAGCGCTCAATGCCCAGAGCGGCACTCCCAGAATCGCTCTTCTCATAAATGTGTCAAGCAGCCCGCTGCTCTCCGCAAGGCCGATTGCCATCTGCATGGCAAGAACAAGCCCCAGCGGAGCAAATGTCGAAAAGTTGGTCAGCATATTTTCAACGATCCAGACAAGACCGTCCCTGCTGATAATGTTCTGAACTGTCACAAGCTCGCCGGTCGTCGGGTTCACGGCCGATACCCCGATAAAGGACAGCACCGCGGATACAACCGCCAGGATTGCGATTATGTACAGAAACAAAATGAACGGATGGGGCAGCATATTTCCAACACGCTCAATCGTGCCGAGAATACCGCCTGTTTTTCGTTCTTTTCCCATAGACTTCTCATATCCTTTCTTATAGATTAAATTCACGAAAACATGACTACGGTCATATTTTACTTTATTTTAATACTATAATGCAGTTTTAACGTATTCGTCAAGAAAATTCGCATAATTCAGCTATTTAATTCATTAACGCACGATTTTAAAATAGCCGAAACCAGGGGAAATTTCAGAACGTATTTCTGCGGAGATGGAGATGTGTACGGGTTCCGCTCCAGGAAATAAGTGCAGCTAAAAGTTCCGGGTGCGGACTAAATG
>CALWBC010000021.1 GCA_944375755.1 uncultured Mediterraneibacter sp.
CAAAATGAGAAATAATCCCAACTATCAACGCGAGGGCCACGGCAATTACTATACATAAGCCTAAACTTAATTGCACAGGAGCACCTCCTTATTCAATTTTCATTGTACATATTACTTAAATACAACACTTCAATTTTATACTGTTTCCACAACAATGTCAAGCATCGTCGGTATAATTTTGTATCACTTGACGGACTGAATCGTAGCGAAATCCTTTTCTGGCGAAAAAGGCATACATCTTCTGTTTTTCCGCTTCATCCGCATCATTCGGGCTGAACTTTTTTCTCTTCATCAGCCGGAGAATGGCCTCTTCCTCACCCTTCTCCTCGTAGCAGGCTTCCATCGCCCGCTCGATAAGTTCCCCGCTGACTCCTTTCTGTCTGAGAGCGGCCTCAATCTCCCTTCGGCTCTTGGCCCCCTGCCGGCTTCGGACGAAATTTTCCGCAAAACGCCCGTCGTCCAGATAACCAAAAGATTTCACGTAATCTACTGCCTGATCAATAAGATCCGGTGGATAGAAGCCCTGACGCAGCTTCTCCCTCAGCGCCGCCTCTGTGCGGTCCATGTCCTCCAGCAGGCGCATACAGCGAAGCTTTGCTCTTTTTAAAATCACTTCCGTTCGGATCTTCTCCGCGGTCTCTCCGGAAACCTCCGCATCCTGACGGATTCCGAACCGGGAAAGTTCTCCCTTATACAGCACAAAAAAGAATTCTCCGTCCAGATAGACTTTATACCTGGTTCTGGCCAGCGGTTCCAGCCTGGTCACGATCATTCTTCTGTCCCGGCTTTCAGGGCAAGGTCAGACTTCTGTCCGGCTTTCGTCCCGCTTTCTTTCGTCTGGGCCGATTTCGGGCTGTTCTCCGCGCTGTCTGTTTCTTCCTCCCCGGAGCCGTCCAGATGATAGTGCGCGCGCACCTTGCGCTCCAGTTCATCCATCAGCTCCGGATGGTTCTCCAGATAGGTCTTTGCATTCTCTCTTCCCTGTCCGATCTTCTCGCCTTCATACGCGTACCACGCACCGCTCTTTTTCACAACATCAATGCCCGTTGCCAGGTCAAGGATATCACCGGTTCTGGAGATTCCCTTGCCAAACATAATATCAAACTCCGCTTCCTTAAACGGAGGCGCGATCTTGTTTTTCACGATCTTCACCCTTGTCCGGTTACCGACCATCTCGCCGCTCTGCTTAAGTGTTTCAATCCTTCTGACGTCCATTCGCACGGAAGCATAAAACTTAAGCGCACGTCCACCGGTCGTTGTCTCCGGATTTCCGAACATAACTCCCACCTTTTCACGGAGCTGGTTGATAAAGATCACGACACAGTTTGACTTGCTGATAACGGGAGTCAGTTTTCTGAGCGCCTGAGACATCAGTCTCGCCTGAAGTCCTACATGACTGTCTCCCATATCACCTTCGATCTCCTGCTTGGGAACAAGCGCCGCCACGGAATCAATTACAATAATATCAATGGCGCCGGAACGGACCATCGTCTCCGTAATCTCAAGAGCCTGATCTCCGCTGTCCGGCTGGGAAATATAGAGCTCGTCAATATCCACGCCGATGTTCTTCGCGTAAACCGGATCCAGAGCATGCTCCGCATCAACAAATCCCGCGATGCCTCCGCGTTTCTGCACTTCAGCGATCATATGAAGCGCGACTGTCGTTTTACCACTGGACTCCGGACCATAAATCTCAATAATACGTCCTTTCGGAACTCCGCCGAGCCCGAGAGCAAGATCCAGACTCAGACACCCTGTGGGAACGGTTTCCACAGCCACATGTGCGCTGGAATCTCCCAGCTTCATCACCGTGCCTTTTCCAAAATCTTTCTCTAATTTCGCAATCGCCGCTTCCAGCGCTTTCTTCTTCTCATCATTTCCTGCCATAATTTCATTCTCCTTTTTCTCGTATCGAACAGTTGTTCGCATTCGTTACTATAGTATTATACGCACCATCAAATGTCAACAGAAATTTTCATCTCATCTGTCTCACGATAATCTTTATCCATTCAATGCGCCCAGCTGATTTTTACGGTATGAACACACCGTCTCAGAAATTCTGCCCCTCAGAATGCCTGTGGTCAGAATAGCACATAAAAGCAGGAAAAACAAGAAAAGGAAAGCATTCATTGCGCAAAAAAAAGAGAAGCGCATCAGCGCTCCTCTCTGAAATAGTTCAGTCCGCAGCTCTTCGGCTGTGCATGTTCCCTGCTCTCTCTCATGCTCGTCACCACAAGCACAATAATCGTTGCCACATAAGGAACCATATCATAAATCTGAGCCGGAAGTCCCGGTATGTTGATGTACATACGCATGATCGTAAGTCCTCCGAAAATCAGTGCAACGATCATACCTCTTGCAGGACTCCAGGTGGCAAAGATAACAAGTGCGACAGCCAGCCAGCCGTAGCCGCTCACACAGTCGTGAACCCACACGCCGGAAGTCGTCACCATACTCATATACATACCGCCGATTCCGCAGATGCCTCCGCCGATTACGGTCGCCAGATACTTATACAGCGTAATATTGATTCCCGCCGCATCTGCCGTGGCCGGATTTTCCCCCACAGCTCTCAGATTCAGTCCCACTCTCGAACGGTTAAAGAACCAGGCCATGACCACTGCTACAACGATGGCAAAATATACAAGCCAGTTATCGCGGAAAAACAGGCTTCCGATCACCGGTATATCTGAAAGGACGGGGATATTGAGACGGGAGAAAACCCCTTTTGTCACATCGCTTACCGCAACATATCCGCCCGCCTGCTGTCCGATATACTCACCGAAGAAGTTGCCGAATCCGGTTCCGAAAATCGTCAGTGTAAGACCGGTTACATTCTGATTTGCTCTCAGAGTGATCGTGAGGAAACCGTAGATCAGCGCTCCCAGAGCACCTGCCAGGAAGGAGGCGAAAAGAGCAATCAGAGCTGACATTACGCCGGTTGGCGTCCCACCGCTCTGAATCACGGCCTGCTCGTAATAATAAGAGCCCGCGAGTCCGGTGATTGCGCCCATGAACATCATACCTTCCACACCCAGATTCAGGTTACCGGATTTCTCTGTCAGTATCTCACCCAGAGCGCCCAGCAGAAGCGGTGTGCCCGCCAGAACAGCCGCTGTAAATAATCCACTTAACGTATTAAGCATGATGTTCCTCCTTTCCTCTTCCAATCAGCTTGTATGAAATGAAGAACTCACATCCAAGCATGAAGAACAGAATGATTCCGATCAGCAGATCCGACGCTGATGCCGGTATCTTAAACTGAGTCTGAATCGCGTTTGCCCCGCGCTCCAGCATGGCAATGAAGACAGATACCACCAGCATGCCAAACGGATTCATCTTTGCAAGCCAGGCTACTGTAATAGCGGTAAATCCGACACCGCCTGCCGTGCCCTCCGTAATCGTGTAATCCGCTCCCGCAAACTGAAGCATGCCTACCAGGCCGCAGAGCGCACCGGAGAGGAACATGGTTCTTCTGAACACGCGTCCCACATTGATTCCCGCATATCTCGCCGTGTTCGTACTCTCACCGACAACGGCAATTTCGTATCCCTGTTTTGTCTTATTAAAATAGATGTATGCCACGACCACCAGGATCAGAGCCAGAATCCAGCCCCAGTGCACGCCAAGAACTTTCGTAAGCCTTGCTCCCGGAGTCAGCATCCCGATCTTCGGGAAACTGCTGCCCTCCGCTTTCCACGGGCCGTTCATCAGATATTTGATAAACGCCAGCGCAATATAGTTAAGCATAAGGGTAAACAGCGTTTCGTTTGTTCCCCATTTTGCCTTACAGACCGCGGGAAGCAGTCCGTAAAGTCCTCCTGCCACAATCGATGCCAGCATCATGAGGATCACAAGAGGCAGCTTCGGGAAAATGTGCGCTGTGAAAAGTCCGAACGCTCCGGCAGCCACAGCTCCAACAAGGATCTGCCCCTCACCGCCGATATTCCAGAATTTCATCTTAAACGCAAATGAAATACCAATTGCCGTGATCAGAAGCGGCACCGCCAGCTTAACTGTCTCATAGATTACCGTGCGGGATCCCCATGCGCCTTTCACCATGGAAACATACACGGAAAACGGATTATGTCCCAACAGCAGAATTACGATTCCTCCTGTCACAAGGGAGAGAATAAATGCCGCTGCCCGGATTCCCCATGCCTTGTTCTGAGATATACTGTCTCTTTTCACCATCCTGATCAGAGGTTCTTTCACCTGTGTACCGTGTGAGCTCATGCCGTCACCTCCTTATTTTCCATCTCTTCGCCCGTATGGATCATCATAAGCCCGATTTCTTCTTTTGTAACCTGCCGCGGATCCACAATTCCCGACACCTTGCCTCCGCACAGAACCATAATCCTGTCAGAAAGCTGCATCAGTACATCCAGATCCTCTCCGATGAAGATTACCGCAACTCCTTTTTTCTTCTGTTCGTTGAGCAGATCGTAGATACGGTAAGAGGAATTGATATCCAGACCTCTGACCGGATATGCCACAATCAGAACCGATGGCTGGCAGGCAATCTCCCGCCCGAGGAGCACTTTCTGGACATTTCCTCCCGAAAGTCTTCCCACAGGGGTATCCACGCCCGGTGTCACGATTTCCAGCTCATCAATCAGCTTCTCCGCAAGCTCTCTGGGCGTCTTGCGGTCCACGAAGATTCCCTTTGCGGACTTATAGCTTCGAAGCATGACATTGTCCGTCATATCCATACCGGCAACCAGTCCCATTCCGAGACGGTCTTCAGGAACAAACGCCATGGAAATTCCCTTCTTCACGATCTCATCCGGCTTCAGTCCGAGAATTCTCTCTTTTACCGCAACACCGTCATGTTCCCCGGAGTAGAGAACAGATCCCCCGATAGAAGGATACAGCCCGGCAATAATCTCACAGAGTTCTTTCTGTCCGCTGCCGGCAATTCCCGCCACGCCGAGTATTTCCCCTGCGTAGGCATCAAAAGAGACATTGTCAAGCGCCTTCACGCCGTCTCCGTTGAGACAGGTCAGATCAATCACCTGAAGTCGCTTCTCACCGCGCTCTACGGCAGGTCTTTCGATCTCAAGGCTGATGGGACGTCCCACCATCATCTCGGTAAGCTGGGCCTGATCTGTTTCTGCTGTTATGACAGATCCGATATACTCTCCCTTTCTCAGAATAGCCACACGGTCCGAAATAGCCATAACTTCATTCAGCTTGTGAGTAATGATAATGATTGACTTTCCGTCCGCCTTCATATTGCGGAGCACGGCAAAAAGACGTTCCGTCTCCTGCGGCGTCAGCACGGCGGTAGGTTCATCCAGAATCAGGATGTCCGCGCCTTTATAAAGCACCTTCAGAATCTCGACTGTCTGCTTTTCAGACACTGACATATTATATATTTTCTTCGAGGGATCCACCTCGAATCCATATTTTTCCGCAAGGAGCGACACCTGTCTGTTAATCTCTTTCCGGTTTACAGTCGCCTTTCCCTTCATGCCGAGCACAATGTTTTCCGCTGCTGTCAGCACATCTACCAGTTTAAAATGCTGATGGATCATTCCGATCCCCAGTGCGAACGAATCCTTCGGCGAACGGATTGTAACCTCTTTCCCCTTCACATAGATTTCCCCGTGATCCGGGAAATAAATTCCGGACAGCATATTCATAAGAGTGGTTTTTCCGCTTCCGTTTTCTCCGAGAAGCGCGAGAATCTCGCCGGTCTTCAATTCGAGATTCACATCCTTATTGGCAACTACTTTTCCAAAAGTCTTTGTCACATGATGCATTTTTACTGCATATTCTGCCGCCACACTCAAAATCTCATCCTCCTTTTCGTCTCTTTTGTCCTTCTTCCGGTATGAACAGAGCCGTCCGAAGACGGCTCTGTTTCCCTGCTGCACCAGTCCGCACCGGGCCTGTCCGACTCGGGACACCCCGCCGCAGCCTGTCGTCAGCACTCTTATTCAACTACGTTGCAGCCCTCGATGATATACTGCCAGGACGGTGCGGAAGACTCTTCCTGCTCATGGTAGTAATCACCTTCAGCTACTTCAATCTCTTCTCCATCCGGGCTTACGCCTTTGAGCGGTCCCGCAAATACATGAAGATCACCGGAAATGATTTTCTCTTCAGCCTCATCGATCGCTTCCTGAGTTCCCTCTGCTGCAATCGCTGTGTTGAGCGGTGACAGATAAACAGCGCCGTCAGCAAGTCCCTTGCACCAGTCAACCGGGATTTCCTTGCCATCGATTACATCCTGCACAGCCTCTGTCACATAGATACCCCAGTCAATACGCGGAGAAATCAGAGAGGCATCCGGAGCGGCCTCGATCATATCATTGTTGTATCCTACCTGCCATACGCCGTTTTCCTCAGCTGTCGTAGCCGGAGCCGTGGAATCGGAATGCTGGGAGATTACGTCACATCCGCGGTCGATCAGCGCCTTGGCAACCTGTGATTCCACAGTCGGATCATTCCAGGAATTCGTATACATGATATCCATGGTCACATCCGGATTCACGCTCTTGGCTCCAAGATAGAATGCCGTGTAACCGCTGATTACTTCCGCAAACGGGAATGCTGCCACATATCCAAGTTTGTTTGTCTCTGTCTTAAGTCCTGCCGCGATTCCCGCAAGATAGCGTCCCTCGTAGATTGACGCGAAGTAATTATGGAAATTATCCAGTCCGGAATCCGCCGCCTGATATCCGGTGGCATGACAAAACTGAACATCCGGATATTCCGCCGCAACTTCTTTTACATAATCCTCGAATCCGAAGCTTGTCGCGAAAATGATATTACATCCCGCGTCTACCAGTTCTCTGAGCGCCGTATCACACTCCGCGCCCTCCGGCACATTGTATTTATTGATGATCTGGTCATCGCTTAATCCAAGCTCCTTCTGCATCTCCTGAGTACCCAGATCCTGGTTGTAAGTGTATCCCATATCACTTGGATCGGATACATGCACAAATCCCACCTTGATTTCATCCTTCGGGATGCCTTCTGTCGCTGCGCTTGAAGAACCTCCCTCGTCATTTCCGCCAGTTTCCGCCGCCGGAGCTCCGCACCCTGCAATCAGAGTGACTGCCATAGCTGCGCACAAGATTACGCTGACAATTTTCTTCTTCATACACTTTCCTCCTTTTTTGATTTCGCGGCAGTTTTTCCCTGCACACGCCATATCAGTTAAAACGCTACCCATGAATGAAGAAACCTCTTTGTTTCAATGGATAGCTACACTATCATTTTACTATCTGCATTAATATAAGTCAATAATTCGTGTAAAAAACTGGAAAAGGGAAGCAGGGATTCCGGCTATTCATTCATATAAAAATCATAAATTTCAGGTGAAACCACCTCTGCAATCTCATCGTAGACAGGCTGGGACGCCTCTCTCATCTGTTCATAGGTTTCATCATCCAGCGTCACGATCTGGGTCCCGCTGTCTTCGATCACCTGTATTTTATCCTGTATTCTGGCATCTGACTGTTCTCTGGCATACTCCTTGGCAGTCTCTTCTGCCTGAATCAGTATCTGCTGATCTTCTGCGGGGAGTTCTTTAAAAAACGCCTCGCTGACAACAAGCGAAATCAGATGCGGCACATGATTCGTCTCAATAATGTAGTCCTGCTGCTCATAGAGCCGGTTGGACACGATTACCTCATACGGATTCTCCTGTGCGTCAATGGTGTGCTGCTGCAGACCGATATAAACCTCGCTGAAATTCATCGGCGTCGGGTTGGACACGAGCTGCTGCCAGAATTTCAGCTGATAGGGATCTTCCATGGTACGGATTTTCTGACCTTTAAAATCAGAAAAATCGTCCACCTTCTTATTCGTTGACATTACCCGGAAGCCCTGATCCGCATATCCCAGAAGTTCGAACCCGGCCTCCCGGTAGGACTGCTGCATCAGTTCCATAAACTCCGGCTGATCAACCGTATCGCGAACATCCTCGATACTGTCAAATACACATGGCATATCAAAAACCGCGGTATCATCAATAAAATTAACCTGCGGAGCCGTATTCTGAACGACAAACGGGATATCCCCGTCATAGCAGCTCTCCAGCAGTTCCCTGTCCCCGCCGAGTACACTGTTCGGATACACGGTAATCTTGATTCTTCCTTCACTCAGACGGTCCACTTCCTCCGCGAAACGCTCCGCGTAGATCTGTGTCACAGTATCCTCCGGGCTGGCGGTTCCGAGAGGGTATGCATATCTCTGCTCCCCGTCCCCGGATGACGCGCACCCTGCAAGTATTCCGGCCGCTGCCATAACTGCCGCAGCGGCATATATATTTTTCTTTCTCATAACAGCCTCCTTTTCGCCTGACTTTGTCTTACAGCAGCACAAGGCTGACTGATGGTACAAATGTGATTACGAGCAGCGCGATGAGGAAATAGATAATCATCGGCAGCGCCCGTCTTGCGATCTCCATCACCGGCACGTCCGTCAGTGAACTTGCCACAAACAGATTTACTCCAATCGGCGGAGTCACGAATCCGATCGCCAGGTTGACAACCATGATCACACCGAAGTGGATCGGATCCACTCCGATTGCCTCCACGATCGGCAGAAGGATCGGCGTCAGGATCAGAATTGCCGGTGTCGTATCCATCACCATACCCACGATAAGAAGGAATCCGTTAATTACAAGAAGAAGAATAATCGGATTCGTAAAGTGCGTCAGGATCCAGGAACTGATCAGCTGCGGAACCTGCATCAGAGTCAGCACCCTGGAAAATGCGATGGAAGCCGCAAGAATGAAAAGGATCGGCGTATAAGTTCTGATCGATTCCACCAGAATCGCCCAGATATCCTTTCCCTTTATGGTCTTGTAGACAAACATGCTGATAATCAGCGCATAAAACACGGAAATAACCGCCGCTTCTGTCGGGGATGCGATACCGGAGTAGATACATCCCAGTATGATCACCGGGCTCAGAAGGGCAAAGGCGCTGTCCTTTAACACGCCCAGAAGTCCCCGGTCGTGAAGTTCTCCCACGAGAACCATCTTCTTCTCCTGATCTTCCCCGTTTTTCTTACAATAGTAAAACGCATAGATCATGAGCAGCAGTCCGATCAGAAGCCCCGGAACAATTCCAGCGATAAACAGATCGCTTACCGAAGCTCCGGACGCGGATCCGTACATGATAAACGGAATACTCGGCGGGATAATAACCCCCAGGCCTCCCGCAACCGCGACAAGCGCAGTGGCGAATTTTTTATCATACCCCATTTCAATAAGTATCGGGATGGTCATGCTTCCCACTGCCGCAACAGTGGCAGGACCGGATCCGGAGATTGCTCCGTAGAACAGACAGGTAACAATTACCGCGCAGGGCATTCCCGCCGTCCTTTTTCCCATAAAATACGCAAACACATCAAACAGCTTCCGGGAAATTCCTCCCCGTGCCATGATGATTCCCGACAGTACAAACATAGGCACGGCAAGAAGCGGAAAACTGTCAAGTCCGCCCAGCATGGACCGGATTACGTAAGTGCCGCTTGCCGTAAATGACGGATCAAACGCGCCCGGAAGTACAGATACGATACCCAGAGAAATCGATACGGGAATCGCAATAATCAGGCACACAACAAAAATAATAAAAACAACTACAGCTGACATCTCATTCCCCTCCTTTTCCGCTTGCAGTCCTGAATTCAATCACCCACCGCTGAAGTACGCGGATCGCCGCCAGGATAAAGCCCACCAGCGGGGCTGCCTGCACAAAATACATGGGGATCCCCATGGCCGGACTTGTCTGACCGTTCGCAACCGCGGACATCAGATATTTCCACGCAAAAGGAATCAGATAGAGAAACAGAATCAGTTCAAAGGTGTGATTCACAACCTTGAAAACCGCCCGTCCCCGTTTTGGAAAAAGAGCTACAAACTGTTCAATTTTGATTGAGATACATTTTTTCGTGCAGTAACTCACACTTAGGAATCCCGCCCAGATAAATATGTAGCGCGTCAGTTCCTCCGACCAGGACAGCGATGCGCTCAGTACATATCTGCAGAACACCTGCACACCCATAATCACTGCCATCGCAGTAAGTGCTGCGGCCAGCAGTACCTCTTCCAGATACTCATCCAGCCATTTTACAATTTTTTTCATAACTTCTCCTCTCCCTTACCTTTGATAATTTATTTTATCCGGAGAATTCCGGGATTCTGTCCCGGAAAGCAAAAAAAGGGAACCGGTGAGTGAACACCGACTCCCTTGATGAGTATTTTGCCCTATCAGCGAAAAAAAATCAACCCGTTATCAGCACTTTTGCAGTTTACAGGCTCTTATGAAGCAGTCCTAATACGGTCTGAAGATCCTCTGCACCCATCTGTCCCGGCGCGGAAGCTTTTCCAACAGCGCCGAAAGTCAGAGCAGAGCCGAACACTTCGCCGCACAGACGGCTGATTACACCGGTTCCGGACATGGACATGGTAATAATCGGACGGTCCGCATAGTCTGTCGCCATCTCCTCTGTCGCTGATAACAGAGTGAGAACATCTCTTTTGCTCTGCGGCATAACAGCAATCTTCGGAATGTCCGCGCCCAGATCCTGCATTTTACGCAGACGGGATACGATCTCATCCTTGTCCGGAGTCTTGTGGAAATCGTGGTTTGAAGCAACAACCTTCACACCGCACTCATGAGCTGTCTCAACAACAGCCTTCACCGCATCGTCTCCTGTGAATGCCTCTACATCAACGAGATCGATCAGACCTGTCTTTGCAGCTTTCTGATTCAGTTCCACATATGCGTCAGCATCGATTGCCTTCTCTCCGCCTTCTTTAGAGGTACGGAATGTAAAGAGAATCGGAGTATCGCCAAGCACTTCTCTTAAAGCTTTCATTGTCTCTTCTGTTTTCGCGAAATCAAAGATATCCTCGTACCAGTCCACACGCCACTCGACAACATCAGCCGCCGTTGTTTTGATCGTCTCCGCAGCCTTTAAGATTTCCTCTCTTGTAACGCCTACGATCGGCACACAGATCTTCGGGATTCCTGTTCCTATTTCTACATTTCTAACTTTAACCGGATTCATTCTCAACATCCTCCTGTATTTCTATTCATGAATCAAAGGAAGGCAGCCCTCCGGCGGGCCCGCATCGGTCCGTCCGGCTGCTGCCTTTCGTCATCTCTTATTATTTTGATGTGTCAGCGTTTTTCAGGAGCACACCATATCTTGCGTTTACAAAAATCGCAAGAAGGATACCAATGATTGTAATTACAATGTTCATCACGATAACACCTGATGCAGTCATGTTTGAAGCCGCTGTCAGAATGGTATAGTTACACAGACTGGAAGCGATCATAACAAGGCTGGTAAGGGTACCCTTGATCTTCGGGAACAGATCGTTTGCAACAGCTGTCGCCATCTGAAGCACACCACCGGCTCCTGCGTAACCTACTACAAACGCACCTACGTAGCAGATTGTCGGTGATTTCACAAGGTATACAAGAACGAGCATTACCAGTGAGATTACAGGGTAGATTACAAGGAAACGTACCTGTTTGAACTTTGTAATCAGCGCACTTGTGACGAACAGAGCTACCAGCGTACCTGCTGAATAGTAAGTCTGCATCATGGAAACATCCTCAGTTGCGATACCTGCAACTTCTGTACCGAATGTCTGCGCACAGTTCAGCCAGAGCTGGAATGTAGCTGTACATGTAAATCCGATCAGGATCAGAGCAACACTTTCTACAGAGAAGTGCGCGTTCTTTAAGTTGTTCAGGAAGGACTCACCTTTACCTACACCTTCAATCTTCGGCAGCGGAGCAAAGATAGCAAGCACGCCAAGTACTGCGATCACAATACCGCATACCAGAGGAAGTGTAAGAACGTCCATTGATGTTCCAACGCAGAGTCCAAGGAAGAACGGGATCAGAAGCTGCGCAACGGAAATAAACAGTTTGATTCCCATTGTAGCGATACCTGTATACTTGTAGATGATCTCTGCAACTGCCGGATATGTAGCTGTATCAAGGAAGGAGTTCGCAATACCTCCAAGTACTGCTGCCACATAAGCAACTGTCATGTTCGGTGAAAACGCAATTCCGACAAAGAAAATAGCGTAGGAGAAACATCCGATCAGAACGGACATTCTTCTTCCGAATTTATCAAAAAGCGGTCCTGCGAACGGAAGCGAAATCAGACGTCCAACACCAAGCGCAGCCGCAACCGCCGTAACTCCCATCACGCTGTCCATTCCCCACTGCTCTGCAAGGAATTCTTTTACCATCTGCTGACTTAAGATAGAACAGCCGATACCATGGATAAAATAGTTTAAATAAAGGATAAGTGCACTTGGCAGATATTTCTTATTCA
>CALWBC010000022.1 GCA_944375755.1 uncultured Mediterraneibacter sp.
GATCGTCCTCATTTTCCCCATACCGGATCGAACTTCGTGCAAAATTTCTGAAACATTCGGCTATTTCTTCGGTATACTTTTTTCCAAAGTAGGAACATATAAATCCTGACATCCATCTGTCAGGATCTGCATCTCCATTTTTCCAGATATCCGCAATATAATCCAGGTAAAGTACATGCGGCTTTACATTTGAGCAGTTAATGATCCAGTAATCATCCGCGCCCCTCCTCAGTGCTTCTGCAAGTTCGTTTCTGACAAATTCAAAGGAATTTGGAAGCATTGTTATATGCGCAGCCGCCTGAAGATCATAGAAAGAAACATGATAATATATTCCATGATGTCCATACGCATTCTTTTTTGGCAATGACGGTACTCTTGGATTATGATTATCCTGTCTTCTTGACACCATTTTCCCATATCCATTATCGGCCCATATAAGGATGACATCTTCCGGAAGCCTGAGGAAGCCTTTCTGATACAGTTCCATTGTCTCACCATACAGGTTGGTACAACACACAGCTTTCGGATTCTGTTCCTTTACCATCTGATACTGTAGTCTGATTAAACTGCTTATCAGTTCCCCCCTTGTTTCATCTGTATCATACTTTGTATCTTCTGCCCAAAACGGGCAGTCTCCCTGCCCCCGAAATCCAAGATTCCAGACAACCTTTAAATCTTTTTGTTCTTCAATTCCCTTTTTCCAAAGTTCCCTGAATAATTTGCCATTCTCAGCATAGGAAGCTTTCAGCCCCGGATACACCCTTGCAAACATCTCGGCTCCCAAAGGTTCAGCATGGTGATGTGTAATAAACAGCCCCATATCGGATGCAGTCTTTCTGTAACGCACAGAATTTTTATCTGTTCCCGGAATCACAAGATTTCCTCCACACCGCATAAGTGCCTCAAATACCATTTCCCATGGTTTTTTCTTATCCCGGTCAACACTCCAATCTGAAATCAGGACCTCGTCATTCACAAACCAGCCTCTGAACCGAACACGGAAGGGTTTTGACACAAATATATAGTTTTCCGGTATCTCTATGCTCTCCTGTGGAATAAATTTCTGGTCCATCCAAAACCAGAAATTCTGTACTCCCAGGAATTCTCTGCTGATCTTATATACACCATATATGATTCCCAACGGAGAAGACGCTCGAATCTGAAGTTCATCTCCGGAAAGTTTTATTTCAAAACACTCCTCCGGAATTCTCCCATGCTCCAGTCTGATCCTTACTCCGGGTCTGTCTGTATCTGAAAGTGCATTCCTCATATCCCTTTGAAGTGCCGCCACCGCATAACCTACGGAATCATCTTCAAACTCTGTTATAATCTCTGTATTAATGGTCAGTTCTCGCCCCATTTTTGCCTCCGTTTGCAATATCTATCATCCTTTCACGCTTCCCAAAGTTAATCCTGTTGTAAAATACTTCTGCAGGAAAGGATAAACTATCATCAGCGGAATGATTGAAACAAAAATCTGCGCACACTGCATATTTGTCTGATTCACATTCATCATCGCAAGCATTGAATCCGCATCCATATTCTGCATGGACTGTGCCGTTGATACAACCAGCGTCTGCAGATAAGACTGAAGAGGGTAATTCGTCGTATGATTGGAATAAATCAGTCCATCAAACCATGAATTCCAGTGAAGAATCAGTGAAAACAATGTGACTGTCGCAATTGATGGTTTGGAAATCGGAAGATAGATTTTTGTCAGAACCTGTAACGGGTTTGCACCATCCAGTATCGCAGATTCTTCCAACTCCTCCGGAATTCCCCTAAAAAAATTCATCATAACGATACACGAAAAAATTGGGACAGCCTGAGGCAGCAATAGTGACCAGATACTATCGATCAGCCCTGTCTTTGCCACGATAAAATATGTAGGCATCAGCCCTCCGTTAAAAAGCATCACACATATCATAAATGCCACATACCATTTCCTTGCAGGGAATTTCAGTTGCGATTTAGAAAGAGGATAAGCCACAAGGATGATCATTATCAAGTTAAGCGGAACTCCGATCAGAACCCTTACCACAGTTACCAGCATAGATCTCCAGAATTCAGCACTGTTCATAACAAATTTGTATGCTTCAAGCGTAAAATCCACCGGTAGCAGTGACACTCTGTTTTCAATAATTGCCTGCGATGAACTGAAAGAATATGCAAGTACATTAAGAATTGGGATAATACAGCTCACCGTCAGAAGAATGATAACAGTATAGTTTACGATTTGAAATGCAATCCTTCCCTTTGTTTTTTTCATATGAACCTCCTCCTACCATACGCGATAGCCGGCAAACTTATCTGCCAGTTTATAACTGATCAGTACCAAAGTACATGACACAATTGATTTCAGAAGACCTACCGTTGCAGATAATGAATACTGTTGATTTACCATACCCAACCGGTAAACCAGCGTATCGATCACATCTCCGGTTTCATATACCGCCGGATTATAAAGGTTAAAAATCTGATCAAATCCGGCATTCAACACATTTCCGATCGCCAGCACTGTCATCAATGCAATAAATGGCGCGATTCCGGGCAAAGTAACATGGATTGTCTGTTTAATTCTTCCAGCTCCGTCTACTGCTGCTGCTTCATACAGCGTCGGATCGATGCCTGTCAACGCAGCCAGATAAATAATGGTATTATATCCAAAATTTTTCCAAACATCACTTATGACCATAGTCTGGCGGAATGTATCGTTACTCCCCAAAAAGTAAACCGGCTCGTCTATGATTCCGATATTCATCAGAATCGTGTTCAACAATCCCGGATTTCCGGCACTTCCGGGCGAGAGAAATTTAATCAACACGCCTGCCAGAATGATCCATGACAGAAAGTATGGCAGATAAGTAATCGTCTGCACAGTTCTCTTAAACCATTTTACCCTTACTTCATTCAGCAGAAGTGCAAAAGTGATAGGGATTACCAAATTACATACTATTTTTTCCACCGCAATGATCAGAGTATTCCGAAGAGCTACCCATGTATCCGGCAGTACAAAAAGCTTTCGGAAATTCTCCAGACCTACAAACTCCGAATGAAAAAATCCTTTTCCGGGCTGGAAATTTTCAAATGCCATCAAAATTCCTGCCGGTATTGGCAGAAAATGATAAATGAATAAAAGAACAACCGGTACAAAAAGCATTGCATGATAAAACCAGCACTCTTTCTTTCTACTTTTTCTCTGTTTTTTTACGATTGCATTCATATTTTCTCCTCTTCTCAACAAAAAAACGGATTCCCAGGTCAAAAAAGGAGGCAACGGAATTTAATATTCCATTACCTCCCGTCAAAATCACGTTATCTGCTATTATGCATTTTCATTTGCCTCGTCAATAGCATCCTGTCCGCCCATTGCTTTCCACGTCTCCATAAAGGAGTCATAGCTGTCAACATTTTCTGCACCGGTCGTAATCTTTACGATTGTTTCAACCAACAATTTCTGCAGAGTCGGAATTGAATTTGTCACAGCTTCTGATGGAATCTGGTTGTAAGCCGCATCTACATATCTCTCGTTATCTTCCATTGTCTTTACAACACTGAATCCACAGTTCTTATCACCATAAACAGTATAGAGCGAAATCCCTCTCTGCTGTGTTGGATCCTGTGGGTCAAATTTATCTGCCGCCACTGCATCCATATACGCTTTGATACTGTCGTAGTTTTCTTTTTCTTTTGTGTTCAGCTGGCTTCCATCACCTGAACTGATTGCATCCGTCAGATGCTGATAAATTGTTGTCCCTGCACTCGGTGGATTCGCATAGATAATAGATGTCTTCCATCCACTATAATTTTTGCTGTCACCGAAATACATATTGTACTCGTCTGCGCTGCATGTATCTGGATTCTGATACTTCACACTAAGATTAAAAAGCTTGATCAATATTTCTGGATTTGTACATTTGCTGCTCACACAGTATACAGTTGTTGGTTTTGACTCAGCGTATGCTTTCGTACCGCCCTGACTATTGCCATCTGGAACTACTGCTGCAACTACATGCGCATTCGGATCATTCTTTGCTGCGTCTGCTGCAGGCTGCATTCCTCCCCAGTTTGGTCCGAACCAGATACCACACCTTCCGGCCCCAGCTTCTTCAAAAATTTGATTGAAATCCATTGTTATGAAATCTTTTGCCAGAGATCCGTCTTCATACATATCAGAAAGAAATTGAAGTGCTTCCTTCATTGATTCTGAATCAGATGCTCCCCAGACTATTTCTCCGTCTTCTCCCTTTAC
>CALWBC010000023.1 GCA_944375755.1 uncultured Mediterraneibacter sp.
TTATAACCGCTCTCTTTCGGATTCTTTATGTAATCCTTGATCGAGAGCACCTTCAGGTCGCTCTGGTTTCCGATCATTTCGGCCAGCCGGTAGATGTCTGACGTAAATGAACAGATCAGGCGTACCCCCGCGATATCATTGATATATCGCACCATATTTTCAATGGAAGTCTCGTATCCGTAGCGCTTCAGTTTCTTCACGATACTTTCCGGCGTTTTAATTCGGGTCTTGATGTGCTCAATCGGGTTGTACTGGTGCACATGCTGAAACTCATCATTCAAGATCTCCAGCTTGGTGCCTACCTCTTTCAGTGCTGCATTATAGAGAAATATAACCGTCTTCCAACTGTCGACGTCTTCATAGCTCTTAAGCGCAGCCTCGACCTGTTGTTCACCTTTCATTGCGGATATCCCCCATTGGTTAATTTGTTCTTTTAAGTATACCATATTTTGTGGTAACTGTTAACCGAGTTCACTCTTTTTTAATGATCTTTTTATTCCCTTTTCCGATGCCGGTTCCGGCCGCAGGCCGAAACCGATGATCTTCAATTCTACAGATCCAGTTTCATATCTCCCGGATGAATCCATCTGCGTTTTCTCATAAACTCGGAGATCAGCAGCGTCACCGCGGCCGGCAGAATAAACTGAATCATCATAATCTTAAAAAGAACAATCGTCCCCGGCTCAGACTGAATCATAACCTGCCATGTCATAAGCGGGCCAACCAGTCCCGCGGTCCCCATGCCGGAACCGGTCGCATTGTTCGTCATGTGAAGCAGCATGGTGCTGACCGGCCCCAGAATGGCACTGGATAAAATCGGCGGTATCCAGATCTGAGGATGACGGACGATATTTGGCACCTGAAGCATGGAGGTACCGATTCCCTGTGCCAGGAATCCGCTGAACTTGTTCTCCCGCCAGCTGGCAACGGCAAAACCGATCATGTTGCAGCAGCATCCCACTGTCGCTGCCCCCGCCGCCAGGCCGGACAGATTCAGAATCACCCCCAGGGCCGCCGAGCTGATCGGTAGGGTAAGGATCATGCCCATCAGCACGGAAACCACTCCTCCCATGAGAAACGGCTGCTTTTCCGTGCCCCGGTTAATGAGCGAGCCCAGCCAGGACATAAACGCGGAAATCGGAGGTCCCACGAACAGGCCGACCGCCGATCCCACGCCAATACATACAAGAGGAGTGAGTATGATATCCAGCTTCGTCTTTCCCGAAATCAGGATACCCAGCTCAATGGCCACATAGGCTGCGACAAAAGCCCCCAGCGGTTCCCCCGGCCCGGAGAGCACCATATTCCCGTTCGAGAACAGGGCGCCTGATCTCAATCCTGACGCAAAAGCTCCGATCATGCCGACTACAGCCGCAGAGACAATAACCAGGTGGCCTGCCTCCAGCTTTCTCGCCACACCGGCGCCGATGCCCGCTCCGGTCAGGGCGGCCGCCACCTTTCCGATCGAATAGATGATATCTCCGGTTCCTCCTCCCACAAACATGCCGATCTGCTGGATGATGGTACCGATAATCAGTGTTGCAAAAAGTCCCTGCGCCATACCGCTGAGCCCGTCGATAAATAAGCGCTTCATCACTGTACTCCTCTGTCAAGAACAGACCAGCCGCCCCTGTGCTCCGGATGTTCAGCCATGCATCCGATCTCCCGGCCGTCCGCGTCCAGAAACTGCGGAATCTCCACATCCGTTGCCAGATTATAATCCGTCAGAAGCCAGCTTACAATATTCACATTGTCCTTCCGGCCCGCCACCAGGTCCGGCTGGATCTCCCCGATCATCTGTTCCAGGAAATCAATGTCCACCTGGTTCGTACTGCAGTACAGCATAAGATTCCGGTGCAGCCACAGATAAACTCCCGTAATGCGCTCCGCCGTCACCTCCGCGCCCGGCTGAACATTCATATATACGGTCTGAAACTTTTCATCCAGGCCATATTCTCTGATTGCCGTAAGGATCGCCCTCCCGTAGGGCTCCGCACTCAGATAGCCTTCCAGTGCCATCAGATCCTCCTTTTTACATTCTCTTATCATAATGATCCCTCCGTAATTCTTCTGTCTTATCCCGCCGCCCTTCCGCAGATAACGCGCATCCGGTCATGTCGCCCGGCATATATATCCGTTCACATATCCGTTCACACATAACTTCGCACATGCGTTCCGGCGGCTGTATGGTTTCTTTACTAATATATCAAAAAGGGAGGGGTTGGGCAACGGGATTTTCAGCTGTTTTTGAACTGCCGCGTCCGATCGGAAAAACACATCTGCTCTCCGGAAAATAAATCTTGCAATTTGAGATGCGGAGGAGTATAATTTTTATCGATGTGAAACGCAGATGTAGTTCATTGGTAGAACACCAGCTTCCCAAGCTGGGGAGGCGGGTTCGATTCCCGTCATCTGCTCTTTGAAAAGTCCGTTTTTACGGACTTTTTTAATACTCAAAAATGTAACAGTTCAGCCCGCGCCATTCGGAAAACCGCACTAACGTGCTTACTGCGGCTGTGCCGCTGTTTTCCTCATAATCAGGCGCTCAGCCCATGAAGCTGTTACTCAAAAATCATAATTTAATGGCTTGAAGGAGAAACGGTGATATGAAGTATGATTTTACATCTATCATGGACAGAAAAGGAAAGGACGCCATTGCGGTAGACGGACTGGGGCAGGAGGGGAGCTTCGCGCCTTCACTTCCAAAAGAGGGATTCGATATTATTCCGATGTGGGTGGCGGATATGAAGTTTCCCACTGTGCCATCGATACCGGAGGCAATCATTGAACGGGCGAAGCATCCGGCATACGGATATTTTGCCACATCAGATGCGTATTATGATTCCATCATACGGTGGCATGAGAGACGGAACAGTGTGACGGGTCTGACCAGAGAGTGCATCGGATATGAGAACGGCGTGCTCGGAGGCGTTGCAAGCGCCCTGAATGCGGTCTGCTCCAAAGGGGACAAGGTGCTGCTCCACAGTCCGACGTATATCGGATTTACAGGGACACTTACCAATAACGGATACGACATGATTTTAAGTCCGCTTAGAAAAGATGAAAACAACGTGTGGCGGATGGATTATGAAGACATGGAGGAAAAGCTGAAAAAAGAAAAGATCCATGCGGCGGTCCTCTGTTCGCCCCACAATCCGTGCGGACGCGTGTGGGAACGCTGGGAACTGGAGAAAGCCATGGAACTGTTCCGGAAATATGACGTGTATGTGATTTCAGATGAAATCTGGTCCGACATTATTCTGGAAGGACATAAACACATCCCGACTCAGTCAGTCAGCGAAGACGCCCGGATGCGCACCGTGGCTCTCTATGCTCCGAGTAAGACCTTTAATCTGGCCGGATTGATCGGAAGCTACCATATCATTTATAACACCTGGCTGCGGGATCGTGTAATGAAAGAGTCATCCCTTTGTCATTACAATGATATGAATGTGCTCAGTATGCACGCTCTGATCGGCGCCTACCGGGAAGAGGGATACGAATGGGTGGACGAGCTGTGTTCTGTTATTACCGGAAATGTGAGATATGCCTGCGATTATATACACGAACATTTCGAGGGTGTGGAAGTATCCGCGCCGGAGGGCACATACATGCTGTTCCTTGACTGTGAGCAGTGGTGCAGGGAACATGGACAGACCATGGATGAACTGGAAAAAGCCGGATGGGATGTAGGCGTGGCATGGCAGGATGGACGCATGTTCCACGGAGAATACGCCATCCGCATGAATCTGGCCCTGCCTCTCTCTCGGGTAAAAGAGGCGTTTGAAAGACTCTCAAAATATGTGTTCAGGAGCAACGGCTGAGAGATTATTCTTCGATCACCTGGATTTCCAGATAGTCGAAATCAATAGAATCCACAAAATTATCCTGATAAAATCTGGCTTTGGCGTGCCGCTTAAACTCATTGATCGTAGCATCCAGCCAGATCGGTTTGCTCAGATCAAATTCATAGCAGATCTGGTCAAGAGCGTTAAAAATCTTGTGCGTCCGGGTATCGTCCGTCTCATCGCAGATAACGGTATCCCGGAGCATTTTATTATTCTTGAATTCCTTTCCCCATAAGCGAAACATGAAAAAACTCCTTTCCGTACACAGGCCGATGCATGGCCTGTTTGTGATGATGCTATTCTAGCACAGGAAAAACCAAAAGTCATTCTCCAAAATTTTAAAGCGACTATTTAATTCATTAACAGGAAGCTTTCTGATAGAAACAAAATTCAGACCGGATGAGTTTTTTAAGAAGCTGACGTTCAAAAACAGGGGACTGCACTGCCATGCTGAGCCCACTCCTTCGACTCTTCGAATGAATGTAACAAGACCGCAAAATGGTCGTGCAGAGGCACTCGCATTTTGCGGTCTTTAACATTCAGAACGAAGGATTCTCATCCGCTCCTGCTCCAACGCATGGCTCACGCAGTCCCCTGTTTTTGAACTGGTGCATCCGATCGGGAAAACGCATCGGCGGCTGTTGTTTCCACCAGGAACCTTCCTGTCAATCAACCAAACAGGCTGTAAAAAAAGAAACGGCGCGGCTGAAAGATACTGAAATTTCCAGTATCTTCTGGCCGCGCCTTGTTTTTCGTCAGCTGTTCATTCATTCACTTCCCATTTGAAAGATTACGAAACCAGCCCCATTTCAAGACCTTTTCTGCGGGGATGGAGATGTGGGAGGGTGACTTCGGAGGGAAATCTAGTGCATCTTAAAGTTCCGGGAGCGGACGTTAAGGCTGGCGGCGGAGTTGTCTGAGCGTAAGCGAGTTCTCCGCCGGCAGTCTTTGCGTTTAGTCCGCACCCGGAACTTTTAGATGCACTTATTTCCTGCAGCGGAACCCGTACACGTCTCCGTCCCCGCAGAAATACGTTCTGAAATTCCCCTGGTTTCGTCTATTTTGAAATCAGCAGTTAATGAATTAAATAGCTGCCCCTACTCTATCTGCCAGTCTATCGGCTCTATCCCATGGCTCTCCAGGAACTCATTCGTTTTGCTGAAAGGCCTGCTGCCAAAGAACCCCCTGTACGCTGACAGCGGACTCGGATGGGGCGCGGTCAGAATCAGATGCTTCGGATTGTTAAGCATGGCTTTCTTTCTCTGTGCCGGCGCGCCCCAGAGAATAAACACGATAGGCCGGTCCTGGCTGTTGAGTGCCATTATCGCCGCGTCCGTAAATTCCTCCCAGCCGATTCCGCGATGAGAATTTGCCTGATGGGCCCGCACGGTCAGCACGGTGTTGAGCAGCAGGACGCCCTGCTGCGCCCACTTTGTCAGACATCCGTGATTCGGGATCGTACATCCCAGATCATCGTGAAGTTCCTGATAGATATTTACAAGAGAGGGGGGAATCTCCACACCCTTTTTCACTGAAAAACACAGTCCGTGAGCCTGCCCGTTGTTGTGATAGGGATCCTGTCCCAGAATCACCACCTTCACATCCTTGAGCGGCGTCAGATGAAAGGCATTAAAAATATCTTCCGCCGGCGGAAAGATCAGCCTTGTCCTGTACTCATGATTCACTGTTTCAAACAGTTTTCTGTAATATGGTTTTGAAAACTCTCCTTTCAGCGCCTCATACCAGTCGCCGTTTAATCCTGCCATAATGGTCTCCTCTCTTACCGTTCCCCGTTCCTGCCGCGCGGCTGCTACAGCCGGACAGGCACGTTCTGTTCTCTTAAGTATTCCTTGACCTGACGAATCTCCAGTTCTTTGTAGTGGAACAGAGATGCCGCCAGAGCCGCGTCTGCTTTTCCTTCCGTGAGCGCTTCCTTGAAATGCTCCAGTTTTCCGGCGCCTCCGGAGGCAATCACGGGTATGGATACATTTTCCGCGATGGTTCGGGTCAGCTCCAGATCGTAGCCTGCCTTTGTGCCGTCACAGTCCATACTTGTCAGAAGGATCTCGCCGGCGCCCAGTTTTTCCACTTTCATGGCCCATTCCACAGCATCAATCCCGACATCGATCCTGCAGCCGTTTTTATAGATGTTCCATCCGCTTCCGTCATCCCTTCTCTTCGCGTCTATGGCGACAACAACACACTGACTGCCGAACTTGTCCGCCGCATCCGTGATCAGCCCCGGGGTATTTATGGCAGAGGAATTAATCGAAATCTTATCCGCGCCTTCTCTTAAAATCGCCCGGAAATCATCTACCGTTCGGATACCGCCGCCTACGGTAAACGGGATAAATACACATTCGGCTACTTTTCTCACCATATCCACCACGGTTCCCCGCGCGTCCGAGGAAGCCGTAATATCCAGAAACACAAGCTCATCCGCCCCGGCTCTGTCATAAGCCTTCGCGATCTCCACCGGATCTCCCGCGTCTTTGAGATCGACAAAATTCACACCTTTGACTACCCGGCCTGCATTTACATCCAGACAGGGGATAATTCTCTTCGTAAACATGCGCTCTCTCCTTTTCGATCTATTTTCCTGATATTTTATTTGTCCGGCCGGATCTCTGTAAAATTCTTCAGGATCCGAAGTCCCACATCGCTGCTTTTTTCCGGGTGAAACTGGCAGGCAAATACGTTGCCCTTCTCCACCGATGCATGAATATGCGTACCGCCATATTCCGTGGACGCTCTGACGATTGCTTCATCCGCGGCTTTCAGATAATAGGAATGTACAAAATAGACATATGAATTTTCCTCCACGCCCCGGAAAAGGCGGCCGTCATGTTCAAGATGGAGGGAATTCCATCCCATATGGGGAATCTTGATCCCATCCGCGTCCGGAATCCGGAGAATTTCTCCTTTCAGCACTCCCAGTCCTTCTACTCCGGGCGCCTCATCACTTCGCTCGAACAGAAGCTGCAGCCCGAGGCAGATGCCGAGAAACGGAGTCCCTTTTTCCACCACATCATAAATCACCTGATCCAGCCCGCTGGAGCGCAGCGTTGCCATGGCATCGCCGAAAGCCCCTACCCCGGGCAGAATCACCTTATCCGCTGCCAGGATCTGTTCCTTTTCCCCTGTGACGGTCACTTCCTGTCCCAGGAAATTCAACGCTTTTTCCACACTCTTTATATTACCCGCATCGTAATCAATGATTGCTATCATATCCAATTTCCTCCAAATCACACGAAGTTATGTAACTTTCTTTTCCCACACCGGATTCCCCGACCGCACAAGTCCGGCCTCCGGATATCAGTCTCAGATCATCGGACAGCAGCTTCAAAGCTTCGCATATCAGCTTCAGATCTTCAGATATCAGTCTTTTTTCCTTCCCATGCCGGTCTTTATAACCGGAATCGGCGTTTCGTCTACCGCATCCAGATTTTTGATATATTTCCTTGTCTCCTTCACAATCACCGGTGACAGAAGCAGCACCGCGATCAGGTTCGGGATCGCCATCAGCGCATTCAGAATATCCGCGATCTTCCACACCAGATCCAGAGCCAGAACCGGAGCGATCAGGGCAACGAAAATATAGAGCACACGGTAGGGGATCAGACCGATCTTACCTGAGAAATACTCCACGCACCGCTCGCCGTAATAAGCCCAGCCAAGGATTGTAGAATAGGCAAAGGTAATAATTCCTATTACAAGAATGGCCGGTCCCAGATAAGGGATCTGCGAGAACGCGATCGTTGTCAGCTCTCCGCCGTCCGTGATTCCGCCCGCTCCGATGGCCGGATTCTTCATCATGGTTGTAACGAGAACAAGTCCGGTCATCAGGCAGACAACCACTGTATCCCAGAACGTTCCCGTAGAGGAGACGAGCGCCTGTCTCACCGGATTTTTTGTCTTCGCGGCCGCTGCGGCGATGGGCGCGGAACCCATACCCGACTCGTTGGAGAACAGCCCCCTGGCAACTCCGTACTGGATGGCATAGCGAAGTCCTCCGCCGACGAGACCGCCCACGACAGCCCCTTTATCGGCAAACGCCAGCCGGCAGATCGTCCCGATAGCCGGGATCACATATTCGTGGTTGATCCCGAGAATAATCAGACATCCCAGCACATAGAACGCCGCCATAAAAGGCACCAGTTTCTCACACACACTTGCGATGGATTTGATGCCGCCGAATATAACGAACGCAGTGAGAACCGCAATGACAACTCCCACGATCCACGGATCAATTCCCAGATTGGAATTGCACACTTCCGCAATGGCATTGACCTGCGTCGCGCAGCCGATTCCAAATGAAGCAAATCCCGCGAATACAGCGAAAATCATTCCCAGCCACTTCATGTTCAGTCCTCTGTCCAGCGCATACATGGCACCGCCCTGCATACGGCCGTCCGCCGTCTTCACACGGTACTTAACCGCGATCAGTGACTCGGAATATTTCGTCGCGATTCCAAACACACCGGTCAGCCAGCACCAGAGGACTGCTCCCGGTCCTCCGAGGGCAATAGCGGTTCCGACACCGATGATATTTCCCGTTCCTATGGTAGACGCAAGAGCTGTCGCGAGCGCGCCGAACTGGCTCACTTCTCCGTCCGCTCCGTCTTCCTTGGAAACAGAAAGAGGGATCCCTTTCGTAATGGTCTTCCTCTGGATAAACCCGGTCCTCACCGTGAGGAACAGATGGGTTCCAAGAAGAAGAGCGATCATTCCCCAGCCCCAGACGAAATCATCGACTGACTGGATCATTCCATAAATCTTGTCATACATTGCATTGTCCTCCTTACTCTCTTTTCCTTCTTCCGGCAAACATGCGCGGCATTCCGCACAATGTCCGCCAAAAACATTTAAGGCATACGGCAGCACCGCTTTTGACAGCCGGCATGCCGTATGCCTTAATAGCTTACTATAACGTTAATATTTTACCGCATTTTCACGTTAATGTAAAGAAGTATTTTCCGTTCCGCCCTCGTCCGGATGTACCTCCTTTTCCACGTACTCCGATGAATTTTCCGTATTTGCGTCCAGTTCAAACCAGAACGCCACCCCATTATCAAAGTTGCGCACGCCGTATTTCTGATGGAAGGACTCCATGATTGCCTTGACGATGGAAAGACCGATCCCGTTTCCTCCATATTCTCTTGTATGCGCTTTATCCACTTTATAGAACTTGTCCCACAGTTTCGGCAGATCCTCCTCGGGGATCGGTTTGCCGCTGTTAAACACCGTAACGCGCGCCTTGCCGTTTTCCGAAATAATCCTTACCTCGATCCGCTTTTCATTCTCCACATGGTGGATCGCGTTCGTCAGGTAGTTTCTCACTACCTGCTCGGTCTTAAACTCATCGGCCCAGACGTAGAGCTTTTCTTCCGCGACAAAATCCACGGTTGCCTCAGCCTGCTGAATCAGAATCTCGCAGCTTGCGATGACGCCTCTTACCAGGCTGACTATATCAAACCGTTCAAACTGCACCTCATCAGACCCGAACTCCAGCTGATTGAGCGTCAGCAGATTCCGGACCATCCGGTTCATCTTGCCCGCCTCATCCATGATGACATCACAGTAGAACTCCCGGCTCTCCGGATCATCGTTGACCCCTTCTTTGAGCCCTTCCGCATAGCCCTGTATCAGCGCGATCGGCGTTTTCAGCTCATGCGAGACATTCCCGAGGAATTCATTGCGCATGTCCTCTATTTTTTCCTTCTGCTCAATATCTTTCTGGAGCTGATTATTGGCGCTCTTGAGTTCGGATATTGTCTTTTCCAGCTGCTCCGACATCCGGTTGAAATTGCTTCCCAGAACCGCGATCTCATCACTGCCCCCGCGTGTGTACCTGGCTTCAAAATTCAGGTTCGCCATCTGCTGGGACAGCCTCGCCAGCTCCATGAGGGGCTGTGTGATTCTCCGCGAAAAGAGCCAGATCAGCAGACCTCCCAGCACAATCCCCACCACGCCCAGATAGATCAGAAACTGGTTGGCAAGAGACGCGCTCTCCCGGATACTTGCCAGAGGGCTCTGCATCAGAAACCATGAATTGTCCCCAAGCCTGCCCCACATTTTCAGGTACTCGATATCATCGCTCGCTCCCACCGCCCCGGTCCGGTAAACCGTATAGGAATCGGTCTGCTTGATGATCTGATCCTGATTGACGTAATTCAGCTGGAGCAGTCCCAGCAGCATCTCCTTGAAACGGGGATCATCCGTACTGAGTGTATTGAGGACCACATCGCCTCCGTCATCCACCACAACAAGATCCACATTCGTGCGTTCCGTCCGGATCAGTATGCTCTGGCGCTCCGACGTATCATCCGCCAGATCTCCGTTCTGTACCAGACTGTCAATCAGCTGATACGTCCGGATCAGGTCATCCGTTTTATGGGAAAGATAGTAGGTTCCGAGGAATCCGTTATTGATAATCAGCACCGCGCCCAGAATAAAGACAAACAGAGCAATAAAGATCGCGGTAATCTGTCTTCTAATTGAATGTTTCATAAATGTCACCCTGACCTAACCTACCTCAAATTTATATCCCATTCCCCAGATGGTGCGGATATACTCGCCTTTGTCTCCCAGTTTGCTCCGGAGCTTCTTTACATGAGTATCGATGGTCCGGGCGTCACCGAAATAATCATAATTCCAGACGTTGTTCAGAATCTTTTCCCTGGAGAGCGCGATTCCCTGATTCTCAATAAAATAAGCCAGCAGTTCAAATGCCTTGTAGCTCAGTTCGACCGGTTTGCCGTCGATCTTCACGATATGAGCCGCCTTGTCCAGGACGATGCCGCCCGCTTCAAGCACATCTCCCCCCACATTTCCCAGTGTTCTTCTGAGGATCGCGTTCACTCTCGCCACCAGGATCTTGGGGCTGAACGGCTTTGAAATATATTCGTCTACTCCGAGATCAAATCCCTGCAGCTCGTCCCGTTCCTCCGAGCGCGCCGTCAGCATGATAATCGGAACCTTGGACGACTCCCTGATCTCGCGGCACACCTGCCACCCGTCCATCTTCGGCATCATCACATCAAGAATAATCAGCGCGATGTCTTTGTCCTCATAAAAAATATCCATGGCCTCCATGCCGTCCCCGGCTTCCAGAACCGTATAGCCTTCGCGGGTCAGGAAATCCTTCACCAGCTTCCGCATCCTGCTCTCATCATCGACCACAAGCACCTTTATATTTTCCATTTTCGTTCTCCTTTTTCATCTCTGTTCTGTCGTCATTTTCCGACATGTTCCGGGGGCTGTTTCCCACTGTCCTTCTCCGCCGTCCCGCCGCCATGTCCGCCCGTAATTTACTGTAAGTCTAACAGAGAAATATGTCAATCTTGTGAACATTTATTCTTGCAAATCCCTTTCCTTAATGATAATATGTTATCAGTTCGTGAGGGAGTAGTTGGCGTATTCGTACGCGGTAAGTCAACATGCTGATCCTTTCAGGATCTGGCTTATCTTAAATAATGAGACTCATGTACAGTTTATTTGCTGTACATGTTTTTTCGGCAGGTGCAGCAGCGCCTGTTTTTATTTTGCGGAAGAATCTTTTCCCGCTGTCCGCGGATCCTTTTTCCGCAGACAGGCGTAAAATGATTTCATTACAAAGGAGAAAAAATTATGGGACTTTTTGAGCTTTTTATCCTCGCCGTAGGACTGTCAATGGACGCATTTGCCGTCTCCGTCTGTAAAGGCCTTGCCATGCCGAAGATCACACTCAGAAAAACAGTCATCGTAGGTCTGTGGTTCGGCGGATTCCAGGCCCTGATGCCGGCAGTCGGCTACCTCCTGGGCGTACAGTTCAGGGACAAAATCACCGCCATTGACCACTGGATCGCTTTTATCCTCCTCGGCATCATTGGCGCAAACATGATCAAGGAAGCCTGTTCCGGCGACTGCGAAAACGAGAGTGAATCACTGGATATCCGGACCATGTTTCTTCTCGCCGTTGCGACCAGCATCGACGCGCTGGCGGTAGGCATCACCTTTGCATTCCTGAACGTACATATCGTGGCTGCCGTCTCCTTTATCGGCGTCACCACTTTTGTGATCTCCGCCATCGGCGTAAAGATCGGCAACGTGTTCGGGACAAGATATAAATCAAAAGCCGAACTGGCCGGAGGCATCATTTTAATCCTTCTCGGTCTCAAAATCCTTCTCGAGCACCTGGGCATTCTCGGATAGTTCCGGGATAACGGAAGGGAGCTTCTCCCGAAAATGGGAATCTGCTTCCTCCATGTTTGACTTCATATCTTTAATGTGATATGATAGTCGGCGCAAACCGAATACGGTAACTGTAAAGTCATATGGTTTTCCTGTTTCAGAATTCAAACAGGCATATGGCTTTTTTATTTTCAGGAAAGGAATGATATCTATAGAAAACGAAACAGTGGAAAAAGGAAATTCATTTATGAGAACCCGCCCGGTTTTCTCACTCCTGGTCTCCATGTCGGTTCCCATGATGCTCTCCATGCTGATTCAGTCACTCTACAACATTGTGGACAGCATCTACGTCTCCCGGCTGGGCACGGACGCGCTTACAGCGGTCTCTCTCGCCTATCCGCTTCAGAACGCCATCGTCTCTGTCGCCGTGGGAATCGGTGTCGGCATCAGCACCGCCATCTCCATCTACCTCGGCGCCGGAGACCAGGAAAACGCGGACCGCTCCGCAACACTTGGCATCGCTCTGACAGTCTTTCACTGCGTCCTGTTCATTCTGGCAGGAATCTTTATCACAAGACCGTTTCTGAAGCTGTTTACAGACGATCCCGCCATTCTGGAAGACGCATGCAGCTATACTTACATCGTGCTCTGCTTTTCCTTCGGCTCTCTGCTTCAGATCGCCTTTGAAAAGATCTTCCAGGCCATTGGAAAGATGAAAATTACCATGTACCTGCTCATCGTCGGATGTGTCATCAACATCATCCTGGCTCCGATCCTCATCTTCGGACTGCTCGGATTCCCGGCCCTCGGAGTGGCAGGCGCCGCGATCGCGACCGTAATCGGACAGATCGCCGCCTTCCTGCTCTACATCGCCGTATATATGAGAAAGTCCTATGCGGTCCGCATCCGGCTGAGACACCTCAGGTTTGACCGGAAGATCATCGGACAGATCTACAGTGTGGGGATTCCATCCAGCATCATGATGCTTCTGCCCTCCGTACTGATCAGTATCCTGAACCGGATTCTTGCTTCTCTGTCCGATGTCTATGTAGCCGTCCTGGGCGTGTACTTCAAACTGCAGACATTTATCTACATGCCGGCCAACGGCATCGTCCAGGGGATGCGTCCCATCATCGGCTACAACTATGGTGCCGGAGAGGACGCCCGTGTCCGGAAAACGATCCGCTACAGCCTTGGCTGCGCCGCAGTACTCATGCTGATCGGAACACTGCTCTCTCTGCTGATCCCGGAACAGATCTTTGCCCTGTTCGACGCCGATGCCGAGCTGATGAGCGCCGGTGTTACCGCCCTGCGTATTATCTGCGTCGGATTTCTCATCTCCTCTGTGGGAGTCATTTACTCCGGCACCTTTGAGGCGCTTGGAAACGGACGCAGCTCACTGATCATCTCTCTGCTGCGCCAGTTTGCAATCACCATTCCTCTCGCCTTCGTGCTCTCCCGGTTCTGGGGAGCAGCCGGCGTCTGGGCCGCTTTTCCGGCAGGAGAATTCTGCGCTGCCATCGTCGCGTTCTTCCTGCTGAAAACATTTAAAAAAGGAGCGTTCACTCCCTTCTGAGTGGACGCTCCTTTTTCAGCCCTGCGGCCTTACCGTTCTTATCCGATTACTCGAACTGATACTGAGAAAAATACTGATCCGCAAGTTCTTCGTCTTCCCCGTTTACGATCAGTCTCATGGGGAGTCCCAACTTGATGGACATCAGTCCCAGAATAGACTTTCCGTCAATGCTGATACTCTTGTTTGACCAGTTTGTCAGATCAATGTCAGATTTCATTTTCTGACATGTGTTGCAGAACTCCATAAGATCTCCTGATGTGTCAAACTTCACTTTTTTCTCTACCATTTTATTACCCTCCCGTGCTGCATGTGGTAGTATATACTAAAATGCCACAATGAGCAATACATAAAAGGACAAATAATTGTTAAATTTTTGACCTTCTGATAAACACAAGGCAAAATGCGGATAACAGGACTTGAACCTGCACGTCGTAGACACCAGATCCTAAATCTGGCGCGTCTGCCAATTCCGCCATATCCGCATGTACAGTCCCGGCAAACGTGCCGTTCTGACCTTTGGCGATAAAAAAAGGAAATCCTGTACTTTTTCAGAATTTCCACTCTTTATCAAAGTG
>CALWBC010000024.1 GCA_944375755.1 uncultured Mediterraneibacter sp.
CGCATCGCTCAGACAATCCCCTCAGACCCCTTAACAACATTTCCCCACCCCCGCAGAATACCTTTTTACAAATCCGTTCTGTTTTCGGACGTTATGCAACCGGAAGTTAGTCAACAAAATAGCGGAACACCCCTCTGGAAATTTATGAGAAAATGTGCTATACATTTATTCTGTAGGTTTCTTAACATGCGTAAGATTCGGAGGGAATGAATGTTATGTGGATTGCAGACAAATATATAGACTACGTGAAAGAGCAGACATTCGAGCATCCCGGAGAGAGCTGGGACAAGATGCTGCTGGGATTTAAGCTCAACAAGCTCCGCACGAAGCTGCTCCCGAAGAAGGGAATATCAAAGGGTTATCAGAAACTGGAGGCCATGATGATGTCTTTTGTGGCCGACTCACTTGCCCGGCCGGACCGTTACGTGTGGGGCAATATTTTTTCACCCTGTGAGATCATCGGGTGTTTTGGACTGAGTACTCTTTCTATTGAGTGTCTTTCCTGCTATTTCAGCGGATATCATCTGGAAGATTATTTTATTGATTACGCGCAGAATACCGGGATCGCGCCTACGCTGTGTTCCTATCACAAGACTTTTGTGGGAGCCATTGACAGCGGGGCAGTGCCGGTGCCTCAGTATGCGGTTACAACTTCCCTGTCCTGTGACGGGAATCTGAATACGTTCCGGTATCTGGAGAAGAAAAAAGGTGTTCCTTTTACCTTCCTGGATGTGCCTTACCGGGATGACGAGGCGTCGGTGGATTATCTGGCGGAACAGCTTAAAGCGTTTACCGTGGAGCTTGAGAACCGGTTTGGAAAGAAGTTTGATGAAGAGAAATTAAGGAATGCCATCCGGATCGAGAATGAGACCCGGAAGGAACTGATGCATTTCTTTAAGCTGCAGAGCGAGCGGTACTATCCCGGCGAGCTGATCAGCCATCTGTATATGATGATGGGAATGCATCTGCTGATCGGCACACAGGGATTTCTCGATCTGATTCGTTTTATGATCGAAGACATTAAGAATTATCCGAAGTTCGAGGGAAAGAAGATTCTATGGATTCATCTGCTTCCGTTTTATCAGGAGACGCTGCAGAGCTATTTCAACTCAAACCGGAAGTATCAGATTATAGCAAGCGATATTATTATCGATTCCATGGAGGAGATGGACGCGGACCGGCCGTTCCACGCGCTGGCGAAGAAGATCATCCGGAACCTGTACAATGGCTCCTACTCCCATAAGGCGGACATGGTGGGCCATCTGGCGGATACCCTTCATCCGGACGCGGTCATTCAGTTCTGCCACTGGGGATGCAAGCAGTCATCGGGCGGAAGCCTTCTTCTGAAGGAGAAACTTCAGGAGATGGGTATCCCCATGCTGATTCTGGACGGAGACGGAATTGACCGGAGGAACAGCCATGACGGCCAGATCAAGACCAGACTGGAAGCGTTTCTGGAGATGCTGGACTCCGGGGAAACGACGGAGACAGAAGATAGCGTGGAGGGAGAGCAGGAAAAGGTATGTTAGGATATATTTGCAAATATGCTCCTGCGGAAGTGTTTGAGTCCATGGGAGTGGAGATGAAGCGGATCGAGCCGGATGTGACGAATTTTAATCAGGCGGAGATCCGGATGCATCCCAATATCTGCAGTTTCGCAAAAGGGGGGCTGGAGGAAGTTATGAGCCGGGATTACGAGGGTGTGATACTGACCACATGCTGTGACAGTATCCGGAGACTCTATGACGTGCTCAGAGAAGAATTTCCGCAGAAGTTTATCTATATGCTGGATACGCCGCGGATCACAAAGGATGCGGGAATTACCCTTTATGAGCAGCGGATCCGGGCCATGATCGGGGAATATGAAGCGTTTTCCGGAAAGAAATTTGATGAAAAGATATTCTGTGAATATCTGAAGGGAAAAGAGGAAGCGCGGCAGTATGATCTGAAGAGCGGTTCCCTGAATATCGGGATTATCGGTGCGAGAGCAAATGAGAGCATTAAAAAGATCCTGAAAGAAAACGGGGCGAATGTGGCCTTTGATCTGACCTGTACGGGGCTTGGAAGAAAACTTCTTGTGGATGAAAACGCAGTGATGACAGGATATGCCAGAGGACTGTTAAGCCAGTTCCCGTGCATGCGGATGGAGCAGGCGGCAAACCGGGACGAGATGATCCGGCGCAGTGCCGGGAGCGTGGACGGAATCATTTATCATACGGTACAGTTCTGTGATAACTATGCCTATGAATACGCCTGGTTGAAGGAGTGGCTGGACCGTCCGCTGCTTCTGCTGGAGACCGACTATACCCGGCAGAGCGGAGGCCAGGTTCGGACGAGGATCGAGGCGTTTCTGGAGTCGCTGGCTCCGGAGAAGAACAGGAAGGAAATACGGAGAAAGGGAGACGGAGCAATGTATGTAATGGGAATAGACAGCGGGTCCACATCGACCAATGCGGTCATTATGGATCAGGACAGAAAGATAAAGGCATTTTCCGTGGTTCGCACCGGAGCGAAATCCGGGGTCAGCGCGGACAAAGTGCTGCACGAAGTGCTTGAGAAGGCGGGACTTCAGAGGGAGGATATTTCCTGGATCGTTTCCACAGGATACGGACGCGTCAGCATTGAATTTGCAGATGAAAATGTGACGGAGATCAGCTGTCACGGCAAGGGAGCTCATTACTTTAATCCGAAGATCCGGACGATTCTGGATATCGGCGGACAGGACAGCAAAGCGATCCGGTTAAATGAAAACGGC
>CALWBC010000025.1 GCA_944375755.1 uncultured Mediterraneibacter sp.
AATTCCTTTCAAGTATTATTTCAGGAATAGAAAAATAAAAGAAAGGCTGGATTTAGTGAAGAATAATGAACAAAAAAGTAATAACAAGAATTGCTCCGTGCCCGACCGGCCGGATGCATGTCGGCAACCTGCGTACAGCGCTTTATGCCTATCTGATTGCGAAACATGAGGGCGGAGATTTTATCCTCCGCGTGGAAGACACGGACCAGGAGCGCTATGTGGAGGGAGCTACGGATATCATATACAGAACCCTTGCAAAGACCGGGCTGATTCATGACGAGGGACCGGATAAGGACGGCGGATACGGACCATATGTCCAGAGTGAGCGGCAGGGGCAGGGAATCTATCTGAAATATGCGAAACAGCTTGTGGAGCAGGGAGATGCCTACTACTGTTTCTGTGATAAGGAACGGCTGGAGTCTCTGAAGACATCCGTCTCTGAAGACGGCACGGATATTGTGGTCTATGACAAGCACTGCCTGGGGCTGAGCAGGGAAGAAGTGGAGGCAAATCTTGCGGCGGGGAAACCGTGGGTGATCCGACTGAATGTGCCGAATGAAGGCGAGACCACATTCCATGATGAGATATATGGAGATATTACGGTGCCAAACAATGAGCTCGATGACATGATCCTGATTAAATCAGATGGTTTCCCGACTTACAATTTCGCGAATGTAATCGATGATCACCTGATGGAAATTACTCATGTGGTACGTGGAAATGAGTATCTGTCTTCCGCTCCGAAGTACAACAGACTGTACGAGGCATTTGGATGGGAGATTCCGGTTTATGTGCACTGTCCGCTGATCACAGATGAAAATCACAAAAAACTGAGCAAAAGAAGCGGACATTCTTCCTATGAGGATCTGATTGATCAGGGATTTGTATCGGAGGCAGTGGTCAATTATGTCGCGCTTCTGGGCTGGTGTCCGTCGGACAACCGGGAGATTTTCTCACTTGAGGAACTCGTGGAGGCGTTCGACTACAGACATATGAGCAAATCACCTGCTGTGTTTGATACGGTGAAACTGAAATGGATGAATGGAGAATATCTCAAAGCCATGGATTTCGACCGTTTCTATGAGCTGGCAGAGCCTTATATCAGGAAAGTGGTAACAAAGGATTATGATCTGAAGAAGATCGCGGCTCTTGTCAAGACAAGAATCGAGATTTTCCCGGACATTGAAGAGCAGATCGACTTCTTTGAAGAACTTCCGGATTATGACTGTGAACTCTACAGACATAAGAAGATGAAGACAGATCCGGAGAAAGGGCTTGCCCTTCTCAATGAAGTGCTGCCGCTTCTGGAAGCGCAGGAAGATTACAGCAATGACGCGCTGTTTGAACTTCTGAAGGGGTTTGCCGGGGAGAAAGGATACAAGATCGGCTATGTAATGTGGCCGCTTCGGACAGCCGTATCCGGTAAGCAGAGCACTCCGGGTGGAGCGACGGAGCTGATGGAAGTGTTCGGAAAAGAGGAATCACTCAGGAGAATCCGAAAGGGAATTGAAAAACTTAATGGCAATGAATGAGGAACAGAAGAAAGCGGTGACGTTCGGAAATGGGCCCTGCCTGGTACTGGCAGGACCCGGTTCCGGGAAAACGCTTACGATTGTAAATCGAATCAAATATCTGATAGAAGAATATAAAGTAAGACCGGAAGAGATTCTGGTCGTTACTTTTACCCGTTTCGCGGCAGCTGAGATGAAATCAAGGCTGGCTGCCATGATGGGGAAAAAGAACATTCCCGTGACAGCAGGAACCTTTCACGGGATTTTTTATGGCATTCTGAAGTGGGCATACCGGATCGGCCAGCAGAATATTCTCTCGGAGGAAGAAAAATACGGGCTGATCAGGGCGGCGGCATCCCGGCAGGAGATGGAAGTGTTTGACGAGGAAGATTTTCTGCGCGGCATTGCAGAGGAGATCGGCAAGGTCAAGAACAACCGACTGAACCTGGATGAATTCCGATCCGCGAAATGCAGCGCGGATGCGTTCCGGGAGATTTTCCGCAGTTATGAGAAACAGCGCAAGGCGATGAGAAAGATCGATTTCGATGATATGCTTGTAGTGTGCTGTGACCTTTTTACTTCAAGGCCGGATATCCTTGCTCTCTGGCAGAAGAAGTTCCGTTATATCCTTGTGGATGAATTTCAGGATATCAACCAGGTGCAGTATGATGTGATACGGATGCTGGCGGCTCCTGAGAATAATCTCTTTGTCGTGGGAGACGATGATCAGGCCATCTACGGGTTCCGGGGAGCGGATTCCCGTCTTATGTTTCAGTTCGGCAGGGATTATCCGCATGCAGGGCGGATCGTGCTGGGAATCAACTACCGGTCCACTGGAAATATTGTGAATAACTCTCTGAAAGTGATCCGTAACAATGAGAAACGGTTTGAAAAGCAGCTCAGTGCTGCCAGGGAACGGGGAGAATGTCTTCATGTACAGGAGCTGAAAGATCCGAATGAAGAGGCGCAGTATGTGGCGGACCAGATCGAGCGCAGAATTGAAGAAGGGGGAAAGGCAGAGGATATTGCCGTGCTTTTCAGAATCCATACGGATGCGAGACCTCTGGCGGAAGAGCTGATCGAGCGGCATATTCCGTTTCAGATGAGAGAACATCTCCCGAATCTGTACAACCATTTTATAGCGAAGGATATCCAGGCGTATTTCCGGCTTTCACAGGGAGGGAGAAGCCGCAGTGATTTCCTGGCGGTGATGAACCGTCCGAAGCGTTATATCGGCAGGGACAGTCTTCAGGGCAGCGAGGTCTCTTTTGAGCAGATCCGCACGTTTTACTGTGACAAGGACTGGATGATGGACCGGATCGACCAGTTTGAGTGGGATGTGAAAATGCTTTCACGCATGGCCCCCTATGCGGCGATTCAGTATGTAAGAAAACGGATCGGATATGATGATTTCCTGAAAGACTATGCCTATACCCATAAGGTGGAGCGGTCGGACCTGAATGAGGTGCTTCTGGAGCTTGAGGAGGCCGCAAAGCCATTTGAGTCCATCGAAGACTGGTTCCGGCACATCGAAGAGTACACGGAAGCTCTGAAGGCAAAAGAGCGAAGAAGAAACGTACAGCAGGAAGGCGTGCGGCTTATGACGCTTCATGCCTCCAAGGGACTGGAGTTTGACACTGTGTTCCTGATCGGAGCCAACGAGGGAAGAATTCCCTACAGCAAGGCAAAGACAGATCCAGAGATCGAAGAGGAGAGACGGCTGTTTTATGTGGGGATGACGCGGGCGAAAAACCTGCTCAGAATCTGTTATGTGAAAACAAAAAACGGGAAAGAGATATCCCCTTCCCGTTTTGTAGATGAGCTGCTGGAAGATGACAGAATGGATCACTCGATGTCATCCAGATCAATATCACCGAAATCCTGACTTTCCATCCAGTCGTTGAAAGCTTCGGAGGCACGTTCGAATTCATCGTCGTCCAGAATATTTTCCAGGCCGGGTTCCTCGTCCTCCCCGTTGTCTATGAAACGGTACAGATAGACCTGGCCGTCTTCACTCTCCCCGTTTTCATCCATGGGGAGAAGGGCGATGTATTCTGTCCCTTCCGCCTCGAAAATCGCCAGTACCGTGCATTCCAGCTCGGCATCGTTTTCCAGTGTCAGAGTAACTGTAAGTGATTCGTTTTCATTCATATATTTGTCTCCTTTTCCGGCAATTGGTGTGTAACTGTATCCTGATGGTATCAGAAAGAAAAGGAAAAAGCAAGAGACAACATGCCTTTTCTTCTATTGACATTCCCCTGAAACACGGTAGAATGAAAATGTAGG
>CALWBC010000026.1 GCA_944375755.1 uncultured Mediterraneibacter sp.
CAATCTGGAGCAGGAGTGTATGAAAAGCCTTCGTTCCAGATGTTAAAAAGCGACAGATGAAGTGCCTTTGCACGCACATCTGTCGCTTTTGTTACATCTGTTCGAAGCTTTGAAGGAGCGGGCTCCGTATGGCGTTACATTTCCTTCTTTCCCGGCGCCTTCCGTTTAGCCGTTATCGCTCCAGCTCGAATGTTCCCGATCAGAAAAATCAAAATTTATTTGTAATATACCACCGCTTCATAAGGTTTCATCTTGATCGCACCCTCAGCAGTTACCTCCGTCTCCTTATAGTTTCCGAGGATCTTCTCGAATCCTTCCAGTTCCGGTGCTTTTTTCCATTCATAGTCTCTGCCGTAGAAGTTTGCGGCCACGATCATCTCGTGTCCTTCATAGGTTCTGCGGTAAGCGAATACGGACGGATTCTTCTGATCCAGAGGTTCGATATCTCCGTATGCGATCACATCCAGATCTTTTCTCATGGCGATCAGCTTCTGATAATAATGGAAGATAGAATCTTCGTCTTTCAGCTGGTCCGCGGCATTTACCTTTGTATGGTTCGAGTTGACTGCGATCCATGGCTCAGCATTGCTGTCCTCAGCTGTGAATCCTGCGTATCTGGATGTATCCCACTGCATCGGCGTACGTCCATTGTCACGGGAGTGAACCTGGATGATGCGCAGCGCGTCGGACGGGGACATTCCCTTATCCTGAAGGATCTGATAATTGTTCAGGCTCTCCACATCACGGAACTGTGAGATATCGGTAAAGTCCGTGTTTGTCATACCGATCTCCTCGCCCTGGTACACATACGGGGTACCTCTCAGGCAGTGTACGATCGTTCCCAGCATTTTCGCTGATTCTTTCCAGTATTTTCCTTCATCGCCGAAACGGGATACGACTCTCGGCTGATCGTGGTTGCACCAGAACACTGCGTTCCATGCGTTGTGCTCTTCCATATTTACCTGCCAGTCGAACATGATATCTTTTAACTTCTGGAAATCAGCGGGCACGAGAACCCATTTTTCATTTCCCATGAAGTCCACTTTCAGATGATGGAAGCTGAATACCATTGTCAGCTCGCCTGTATCGGCGCCAGCGTACTGGAAGCAGTTCTCCATTGTTGTGCTGGACATCTCTCCTACGGTTACGATCTGCGGATCCTGTCCGAAGGAGTTGGCGTTGAGTTCTTTCAGATACTGGTGAATCTTCGGGCCGTCCGTATAGAATTTTCTTCCGTCTCCATCCGGATCGTCCTCGAATCCCGCCTTGCTGATCAGGTTGATTACATCGAATCGGAACCCTTTCACGCCTTTCTCCATCCAGAATTTCACAATATTCTGAACTTCTCTTCTGACGTTCTCATTCTCCCAGTTCAGGTCAGCCTGTGTCACATCAAAGAGGTGAAGGTAATACTCGTCAAACTTCTCCACATATTCCCATGCGCTTCCGCCGAATTTGCTCACCCAGTTCGTCGGCGCGCTTCCGTCCGGTTTGCCTTTCCGGAAGTAGAAGAAGTCTTTATAATACGGATCTCCCTCCATGGCTTTCTTAAACCACTCATGGTTGGTGGAGACATGGTTGAATACCATGTCAAACATCAGACCCATGCCGCGTTTTCCGGCCTCGGCGATCAGTTCCTCCACATCCTCCATTGTCCCGTAACGTGGATCAATGTTATAGTAATCCTCCACATCATAACCGTTATCGTTCTGAGGAGATACGAAAAACGGAGTAAGCCAGATATAGTCAACACCAAGTTCCTTAATATAGTCAAGTTTCTCACTTACGCCTCTTAAGTCTCCCAGTCCGTCCTTATTTGTATCACAGAAGGACTTCGGATAAATCTGATAAACCGTGCTCTTTCTGAAATCTTTATTCATAGCTTTTACTCCTCCAGCTGTTTTATAATACTTCCAAACTATTTTCGTCTGCCGGCGGCATGTTCCCTCTGCTGCCGGCAGATCCCTTTTACTGTCAAGATATTTTCTGTCAGGATATTTTTACCGTCGGGATATTTTTACTGCCAGGATATTACTGTCGTGTCTCCTGCTTTCGCGTCAATTCCCGTATGCATCGTGATTCCGGACGCGCTTCCTTCTCCTGTAACGATCAGCATTGTCGTACACGGATGACCTGCAGCTTTGATCTTCTCCGGATCAAACTCGATCAGTTTCTGACCTTTCTTCACATGGTCTCCTTCTTTTACGAACAGTTTAAATCCGTCACCGTTCATATCTACCGTATCCACGCCAACATGGATCAGAAGTTCCAGTCCGTTCGCAAGGGTAAGTCCGCAGGCATGACCTGTATCTGCCATTACTACTGTCACATCCGCATCCGCAGGTGCTGTTACAACCGTATTGGACGGCTCGATTGCCACGCCGTCTCCCATGATTTTCTGGGAGAATACCTCATCCTGCACTTCCTCGATCGGAATCACCTTACCGTCAAGGATTGATTTCAGTTCTTTTACATCTTCAGCAGGCGCTGCCGCCTTCTCTGTCTCAGCTGTTGAATCAGATGTAGCATCTGCCGCAGCCGGAGCTGCTGTCTCTTTTCCGAAACGATCTTCTCTGGAAAGTTTGATTCTTCCAACGATGAATGTCAGTGTAAACGGAACTACAACCGCAACCGCCATTGCAAGGAGGAAGATCAGGTAGTACTGCGGTTTGATGGAAAGAATTCCCGGAAGACCACCGACACCGATACTGAGTGCTTCCACGCCGAATCCTACAGAGATCATGGCCGCACAGCAGCATCCGATCATACCGCATACAAGCGGGAATACATATTTTAAGTTAACACCGAAGAGCGCCGGCTCGGTTACGCCGAGATAACAGGAGATGCATGCCGGTACGTTGACCTGCTGCGCGCGCTCGTTTTTCTTCTGAAGTACGGACATTGCCAGTACACTGGAGCCCTGGGCGATATTGGACAGGGCGATCATCGGCCACAGGATCGTACTCTTTGACGGAGACGCAAGAAGCTGTGAGTCGATAGCGTTTGTCATATGGTGCAGACCGGTCATAACCAGCGGCGCGTACAGGAGTCCGAACACTGCCGCGAACAGGAATCTTACATTGGATGTAAGTCCCGCGTATACAACATTTCCGATGGCATCGCCGATTGCCCAGCCGATCGGTCCTACGATTGTATGCGCGATAATGACCGCCGGAACAAGGGAGCAGAACGGAACAACGATCATGCTGATTACTTCCGGACAGATCTTCTTGAAGAATTTCTCAAGGTATACAAGGACGAAACCTGCCATCATGGCCGCGATTACCTGTCCCTGATATCCGATCATCTCAACCTTCGCAAAGCCGAAATCCCATACCGGAATCTGATCGGCCGGCGTGGATGATACGCTGAATCCGTTGAGCAGCTGGGAAGATACCAGCGTCAGACCAAGGACAATACCGAGGATCTGAGTCGTACCCATCTTCTTTGTGATGGACCAGACAATACCTACCGGCAGCAAGTGGAAGACAGCTTCACCGATCAGCCAGAGGAAGTTGTAGGTTCCTGCCCAGAACTGGGAAATATCCGCCAGACTCTGTGTTCCGTTGTTGAAGAAGTTAATTTCACCGATTACGTTTCTGAAACCAAGTACAAGACCTCCGCAGATCAGGGCCGGGATCAATGGGGCGAAGATCTCACCCAGTGTTCCCATAATCTTCTGAAGCGGATTCTGATTTGTCTTGGCAGCCGCTTTCACCGCATCCTTACTCACGCCCTCGATTCCCGCATAAGCAGTAAATTCATTGTAGAATACAGAAACATCATTTCCAATGATAACCTGGTACTGCCCGGCCTGTGTAAATGTCCCCTTTACACTGGGCAGTTCCTCGATCTCCTTTTCATTGGCTTTTTTCGGATCGACAAGCACGAAACGCATCCTTGTCATACAGTGGGAGACTGCCTGAATGTTCTCCTTTCCCCCGACGAGTTCCAGCAGACGTTTTACATCATTATCATACTTTCCCATCGCTCTACTTCCTTTCTTCCTTTTTTATTTGGTCCGGATCCTTCCTGCGGGCCGGCATCCGCGAACCATACTTGTTTGAACAACTTCAATATATCATTCTTGTTTAAACATGTCAATCGAGAATCCCGAATTTTTTTGATATCGTCACTTTAGACAATTTTATATTCTTCATTTTGTGTAATTATCCCGAAATATATTTTTAAACAGATTTTATCTTGATTTTGGAAAATAAGCTTTTTATAATTAAAGCTGTTTAAACAAGACAGCATGGAGAGAAGAATGACATATGCCGAAAGCAAAATACGACCACATCTACAGGGATTTGAAAGAAAAAATAGAAAATGAATTTTATGCCTATCAGGAAATGCTGCCGTCCGAACACACGCTGATTCAGGAATATGACTGTTCCCGCAACACGGTCCGCCGGGCGATCGCTGAGCTGACCGCCGAGGGTTATGTTCAGCCGCTGCATGGCAAAGGTGTCCGCAACATCTATCAGCCGGTGGAGCAGACCGCATTTACCGTAGGCGGGATTGAATCCTTCAAGGAGTCAGCGATGCGCAATCACAGGGCCCCCTTCACCAGGGTTCTGCAATTTGCCGAGCTGACCGCCGATGAAAAGATTGAGAAGAAAACCGGATTCAAAAAAGGCAGTGAACTGTATTACATTCAGCGGCTTCGTTCACTCAACGGGAAACCGCTGATTCTGGACCACAACTATTTTCTGAAAGAGCTGACTCCCGGACTCACTCCCGAGATTGCACGGAAGTCTGTTTATGAATATCTGGAAGGAACTCTGGGGCTCACTATCTCCACCAGCAAACGTACCCTGACCGTGGAACGGGTGACTCAGGTGGACGAAAAGTACATTGACCTGAAAGATTATAACTGTATGGCCGTGATTTCAAGCCAGACATTCGACGACAATGGAATCCAGTTTGAATATACACAGTCCCGGCACAGACCGGACTACTTTCTCTTCCAGGATGTGGCCACCAGACGGGATATCCGGAAAACGCTGACCACTTCTTTCTCCAGGGGAGCCTGACACAGACAGCAAAGCACAGAAAAAGATATAAAAAAACCGCGCAGGATTCACTTTTATCCTGCGCGGTTTTTCTGTTGTCTGACACATCTTCCGGTCTTTGACGCGGATCAGCCAACCGTTTCCGTTGTCCCGGTTCTCTCCGCCTCATCTCCGACAGATGCCTCTATATCCGTAATTCCTTTTCCCGCGTTCGGATGAAAACGGGAGTAAGCGGTATCTGCGATGAACAGCACCAGAAGTACGATACACGCCGCCTTTACCTTCTTCTCATCGATCCGCTCCAGAAGATTATCGATCATGGGAGCGATTATATACACAATGGCCAGTCCGCCGACGCCGAATACGAGCAGGCCTTCGGCACAGATTCTTCCGTTCAGATTCAGGAAATAGCCGCTGTAATCCCACCACTTCATGCCTCCGGTCGCAATTTCCATGATGAGGGATGTCATATATTCAAGGAAACCGCACACCACAACCGTAGCGATAAACTCCACCGCCGGGTTGCGCCGGAACCGGTTCAGAAGCGTCAGGATCAGCACCGCTCCGGATCCGTAGATCGGAAGCCATGGACCGTAAAGCGCTCCACGGTTGACGAATTCTCCGTAAGACACCAGATGCATTCCCACTTCCCATATCCATCCGAAAAAGGACAGACTCAGGAAAATGACGATCAGCGTCCATATGGAATAGTGCTGCATGTAGTTCAGCGACTGCACCAGTTTCCGCCGGTCTTCCTCCGGAATCGGATAAAGACGTACCGGATACGCTTCGCCCTGCACATCATCAATCATCGCCTGAATCCGAACAAGCTCTGCCTGCTTCTGCTCATACTTCTTATCCTCTTCTCTGCGCATGAGCAGAACACCGAAATTCCTTGCGATAAATCCCCGCCATCCGGTCAGCTTTTCTGTCTCGCCGGCCGGCATCTCCATTACCTGAATGACATCGGCATATTTCGCCGCGATGGTCCAGTCATCCGGTTTCTCATAGAGCCAGTTATCGTACAGGAGTTCCGCTCCCGGGATTTTCTTCTCAATCGCCTCTTTGCGCAGATACGCGTAATACTGCGTAAACGAAGCAACCTTATAAGGATTTGTATAAAATATGTTAAATACGCCAAATGTCAGAGCGCCCAGTATCTCCCATCCGAGGAAAGAAAGCTCAAACACAAAACACTGCCACTTGTGCCCTTTCATCATCTTCCTGGACAGAGTAATGGCCTGTCTTGCCGTCATATCCGGATTCTCCGCCACGATATAGGGCACCAGATAGTATGAATACCGTTTGACCACCGCTCCCACCAGGGTGAAGCACCACAGCAGATAATAAATGTATTTCACAAACATGATCCAGGATGCTTTCAGCCATTTCCTGATTCTCAGCAGGAATACAAATCGCTGGGGAGTCACCCGGTCATAGGTCAGTCCTTCCAGAAAAACTCTCCGGATAACCACCGGAAATGTATTCTGAATCAGGAACCAGAAACCAAACATCAGCAGTGCGCCAAGCAGGATCAGAATCAGCACTCCGGCATTGTCTGATCCGGTAATGGAACCGATTGCCGCGGCAGCCGTAACCAGAATAGACCCGGAACTGACATCATTGACCACACCGGAAAGCACGCCTCTTGTACGCCCGAACATGGGATTTCCCGTCTTAGACTGTTCTATGGCGTTTTCTTCGAGCTGCTCCGACATCCTGCGGCCCGCTTCCGTATTGTCCTCCGCCATGATCCGAAGCACGTCTTCCCAGCCGATACCTCTGACACTCGTCTTTACAACTAAGCCTTCATCATCTCCCCCTGATGCCTCGTAGTCTGTCTCGTAGATCTGCGCTGAAGAAAATCCCAGAGAACTTCTGAATTCAGCTGACAGAAACGCCGCGATCAGACATGCTGCCACAAAAATAACATAGTGCTTTTTCAGGGAACTTCGCCCCTGCCTTTTCATCCGTTTTCTCATATTCATGCTTTTCACTGCGCGGCAGTCTCATTCCTCTGTTCCTGCCGCTTTTCCTTCCTCATTTGTTCATTTTCATTATAGTTCATTACAGTTTAACCGCTCATCCCGCGCCATTCGTACAGCGCCATGCCTGAACTGTTCCCCTAAAGTATACTGGCACACTCCCTAAAAGACAAGAAAAACCTGCATAACAGATAAGATAACGCAATATCCGTCTCTGTCATGCAGGTCTGTCTCTGTTTCTTACTGTTCCGGTGCAGTCTGCTCCGTCTCATCTTCATCTGAGAACAGATACGGTGCCGGATCTACCGCAGCCCCGTTGATCTCCAGCTGGAAATGCAGATGATTTCCTGTCGAATCACCGGTCGTGCCGCTCAGGCCGATCTGCTGTCCTTTTTCCACCTTGTCTCCAACTTCCACGTAGATCTCTTTGTGGTGCATGTATTTCGTAATCATGCCGTCTCCGTGATCAATGACAACCCAGTTGCCCGCGGAATCGCTCCATCCCGCCACAATAACGGTTCCTGCCGCCGCCGCGTAGGTCGGGATATTTTCATTGCCTGTTCCAAGGTCGATTCCCTTATGATAGGAATTCCGGAACTCTCTCCACCCGAATTCACTTGTAACCTGCGCTCCCGGACACGGATCAGCGAAATCACCAAGGAGCTCACTGAATTCGCCAAGTGTCATCCTGTCCAGACGGTACAGGTCATAAGTCTCCATCTGCCGGATCAGACTTCTGGAATAATTAATATCTGTCGCCCAGCGGCTTCCTATTCTCATCGCAAATGTGTTGGCGTCCGTCACGCCCTCAATCAGATCGCCGTACACTTCTGTCAGCAGTTCTGCACGGTCCTCGATTGCCTCCGTATAAGTATGGTACACGCGGAATCCGGCATTAATCGTATAGCGCGCCCCGGAAGCTGTCTGCTCACCGGTCGCCATGTTCACCGATCCTGCCGGTCCCGTTCCCTTGACACCGAACAGGTTGTTGTACTGATATGCCAGATAGGAAAGGCCCTGGCCCTCATCTCCATACGGTCCATACACGCCGAATCCGGACTCCTGTATGATCTGAGCGATTGTAACCGAAGCCGGATATCCGTAAACATCCTGAACCTTCAGCGCGCCTATGATCATTTCCGGAGTAATGAATGCCGGAATATTCTCCAGCGGCATATCCGTGCTGTATTTGATCTTTTCCCCGTCTTCCACAAACTTCTCTGACGGATCATAATCTCTTTCCTCATAATAGGCATCCGCGCTGTTGTCCCAGTAGAACTGCGGAACAACTGTTTCCTCCGCATCCGGTTCAATCGTCTGAGAAGGCTGAACCGTCAGATCGCTCTCCTGATCGACGATGGTTACCGGAGCAGTCTCTCCATTCCCCGGGCCTTCTGCCGTTTCGCCGCCGTCCGCATCTGCATCCGGCTCTGCCGGTCCGGCATCAGGCTGTGTGCCATCTTCCGTGTTTCCACCCATATCCGGTTCATTTCCGGTTGTAAAACTCTGGTCATCTCCGTCTGCCGAAGGAGTCTCCGCGTCAGGTGCCTCTCCTGCGGAAGCATCCTGCCCGTCTCCATCCGGCACTTCCTGTCCGGTTCCTTCTCCGGCCGTAACATCGTCATCCGCCTCATCTCCTGAAGGCGCATCCGCGTCCGTGCCGCTTCCTGCGGAAATATCCTGCCCGTTCTCATCAGCTGCAGGCGTTTCCATCCCCGGGTCCGCTCCGTCAGGAACATCCGCGGAAGAATCTCCGGCATCTGCGGAAGGCACATCTGCTGCCGCCGAACCGCTTTCCTGTACGCCGGAAGATCCCTGTGTGTTATCAGATACCGGTGTCTCAACAGGTGCCTGAACCTGGGTATCTGTCTGCTGATCTGCAGCCGGAACTGTCTGCGCGGCGGCCATTGCCTGCTGTGCGTCCTGTTCCACCGTTACCTGAGGCAGTGTTTCCTGCGCCATCGCCGTCTGTGCCGGGTCTGTCACAACATCCAGCGCTGAAGCTGTATGTACGCTTGATATCACCACACCGCCAACCAGCGCTGCCGTTACATAAGCTGTGTACTTTCTTCTGGTATCCCTTTTTCTCATTCACAAACCTCTTTCCCTAATTTGATTTCCTGAACGTAATCAGAACTTTTCCTATTATCTGATCCGCTGTCACCGGACCATATTCTCTCGAGTCAAGCGAATGATCTCTGTTATCGCCCAACACGAAATACTCGTCATCCTGCAGTCTGACCGGATAGTCAATGCTGTTCTCCCGGTCCGTCCGCCCCTGCGTATAATTTTCCTCCAGTTCCTGCCCGTCAATAAATACGATGCCAGTGCGTCCGTCGATATAAAGAGACTCACCGGGAACCGCCACAATTCTCTTTATTACCTCCTGACCGTCCTCCGTCCTGATCAGGACCACATCGCCCTGTTCATAATGGCCGGATGTTCTGGAGAAAATCAGAAGATCGCCTTCCTCGTAGGTCGGCTGCATGGAATCGCCTGAAACAACCGCAATCCCGAAGAAAACATAAACCAGAAGAAAGGCCATGACAACCGCCGCAGCTGCGATCAGGATACTTTTCTTCCTGCTTCTGGAAGCAGATCTTTTCTCTTCCAGCCGGTTCCTTATCGCCTGCTGTACAGAACCATCCGCAGCGCTCTCCTGTATCGTCTCATTCTTCTGCTGTTCCATGATTTAGATTTTCGATCTGCGCAAGTATGGACTTTGCCTCCGCGCAGAACGCCTCTCCCTGTTTCTTCAATTCTTCCGTTTTCTTTCCGTACTCTTTTTTCTTCTGAAGATAAGCCCCTTCAAGCTGACGGATCTGTTCTTCGATCTCTTCCGCTCTCCGGCGTGCATCTTCCACAATGCCTGCTGCTTCCTCCTCAGCCTTTTTCAATACATGTTCCTTGTACTCATTGATCTGCGACATGCTGTCGATGATCTCTTCACTTTTTTTCTGATACTCGTTTTGAATTTCCCGGGCATTGACATTTATATGTTCCCGTTCTTCCGTAAGATTCCGGATGATCCTCTCATACATCTGGCTGATGGCGCTTATCTGCTCCATGGCACTTTCTTCATCAATGCCGCCGAAAGCCTTTTTCCGGAATTCCATGTTCTCAATATAGCGGGCGATGTCCGCTATCTCCGGTATCTGTTCCAAATCCATAATTGCTCCTGTAATGCTGCTAATTTCTGTCAAAAGGATTCCCTTTGCATATAACTATACCACATCACAGTGGATTTTTACATATTTTTCTTTCAATTGGATAGATTTTACATACATATTACACAATGCATTACAGTATCTACATTGACTTTTTCCTAAATAATTTGCTTTCAGAGAGCAGCAATCCTGCCAATGTCAGAACCGTTCCCATCCCGGTCATCCATGTAAACGGCTCATGCAGAATCAGAACAGAAGCCGCCACGGTGATAACTGGAACCAGATATATATAAATGCTGGTCTTAACTGCTCCCAGCAGCTTGACGGCAAAATTCCATGTAACAAAGCAGAGTGCAGAAGCCCCCAGCCCTAAAAAGAGTATGTTCAGCAGGTAAGTCATGTTTGCGAACCGGCTTAAATCCAATTTAAAGTCAAACAGAAACAACGCCGGTATCATAAACAAAATGCCATAAAAGAACACTCGCCGGGTTGTCAAAATCGTGTTGTAGCCAAAACTGCTGATCTTCCTGGTTAAAATGGAGTAGCAGGCCCATAAAAACGCAGCCAGAAGCGCCAACAAGTCACCCACAGGATTGAGCTGCAAAGTGGAACCATTAAAACTGATAAGCGCAATTCCAGCCATAGCAACGACAAATCCAATGAAGAAGTTGGCCCGTAATTTTTCATCCTGCTTCAAAAACAGGTGGGACAAAATAGCTGTAAAGAATGGGGCCACGGAAATAATCACACCTACATTTGAGGCCATCGTATAGGTCAATGCGATATTTTCCAACAGATAGTAGAGGCATACTCCGCATAGCCCCGCAACAACAAAAGTAAGTTCCTGCTTTCTCGTCGTACCTTTCATCCGGTGGGGATAGACAACCAGTAAGGCAAAAAGCCCCATCACAAAGCGGGAAAACAAAATTCCTATCGGCTGAAAATCTGCCAGCAATACCTTTGTAGAAATGAATGTTGTTCCCCAGATGAGGATTGTCAATAACGCCGATAAATGACCGTTTGCTTTATTTTGTTCCATGTTGATTGCCTCCCGCTTCCTCTTTTCTCAAAAATATCTCCCGGTAGCCTCCAGGTGGCAGACCGATAAAACTGTTGAAATAGTTGGTAAAATGACTTTGATCGGAAAAGCCCGTCTGCATGGCAGCCTCAACAGGGGCAATGCCCTGTTCCAACAATTTCTTTGCCGCGCCAATGCGGATGTTTTCAAGATAACGATATGGAGTGACACCTTTTGACCTGGCAAACGCTCGCAGCAGCGTAGACTTGCTCAAATTCGTACAACGGCAAATCTGATCCAGATAAATACGCTCGGTGTAGTGCTGTTCCATAAAAGCGCAGGCTTTTTCAATTTCCTCCCGACACTCTGGAATGCATTCTTCAAATGGCTGACCGTAGCGCTGGATCAACAACGACAGAAACAAAAGAAGATTTTCTTCTTTATCAAATTCAGAGGAACCACTCATTACAAGCTCATGGAGCGGCCGAAGATAACAGGTGATTTCTTTATCATTTATCACAGTCTGCGAAAATCCCGGAAGCGCACGACTGCCGGTAACTTCTTCTGCCAAATCCAGCATGATTTCTTTTGTGATATTAAAGCCCCGGTAATCCAGCGTTCCGTCGTCGCTCTGAACGCAGGCATGGTTATCTCCCGGATTAAACAGGACAATATCGCCCCTGTGAATGGTGTACTCCTGGTTTTTGCAGGAAAGGCAGCGTTCCCCATTCTCGACAAAGCCGATCACATAATATTCATGGAAATGGTTCGGGAATGGCTGCACAATCCCCTCAAATCGGTAGGCTTCAATCCTCAGGTCATCGTCATAGACTACCGTTCTTGTTTCTTTCTTCATGTGCTTTTCCTCCTTGGCCTTTTTCTATTGTAGCATCCGAAAAACCAAAAGGCTTGTAAAATATCTTCATTTTACATAAGCAGTCATAAATAAACTATACTTTTTTCAGTTTTCCCTCTTTGATCTCCATCACCTCATCCGCCTCTTCCGCCAGCTGCCTGCTGTGCGTCACCACAATCACACATTTCCCCGATTCATGGGCAGTGCTCTTCAGAAGCTCAATGATCCCGGCAGATGTATCCTCGTCCAGATTCCCGGTGGGCTCATCCGCCAGAAGGACCTTCGACTCACTCGCCAGAGCCCGGGCGATCGCCACGCGCTGCTGCTGACCGCCGGAAAGCTGCAGCACATTCCGCTTCCAGTCCTCACTGGGAATGCCTACTTCCCGCAACAGCTTCTCCGCATCTCCCTTCCCGCCCAGTTTTACATTTTCTTCCGTGGTCAGATAATCGATCAGATTGTAGTTCTGAAAGACCAGAGATATATCGTGCCTGCGGTGATAGTTCAGCCCCTTTTTGCGGATATTCTCGCCATTATAGAGGATGCTTCCCGAC
>CALWBC010000027.1 GCA_944375755.1 uncultured Mediterraneibacter sp.
CTCATCCCGCCTGAATTCAGTTTCCATCAGGAACCTTCCCGTTAATACACGAAACAGCCCAACAAAAAACTGTTTTATAATGAAATCGCCTTCTTGGGACACGACTCCCCGCAGATTCCGCACTCCACGCATTTTTCAGCATCCAGCGACCAGGTCTTTTCCTTCCGATCCACAGTGATCGCTTCCTGAGGACACTTCTTTGCGCAGAGTGTACAGTAAACACATTTCTCCTTATCCACTACAGGTTTTCCTCCCTGCGCGGGCTGTGTTTTTTCCTCCTGTGGTTTTGTATAGGTTTCACTTGTCCTGGCTGTTCCCGGCGCCGTATATCCTGATGCCATGGTCAGGCATTTCTTCGGGCATACATTGACGCAGCTGCCGCACTGCACACAGTCAAAGCGGCTGATCGTCCACGTTCCCGCTTTCCGGTCCACCTGTATGGCCTGGGACGGACAGGAACGCATGCACAGTCCGCAGGTAATGCAGTCCTCAATTCTGATCTCCACATGTCCGCGCATCCGTTCCGGATATCTGGCCGGTTCATAGGGATAGCCCACTGTCGCCGGCTTCCGGAAGAGATTTTTCAAAACCCTTCCGGCCAGTGTAAATAATCTTGTCTTTTCCATAACTACCAGCTCCTTTATGTAAAGCGGCCGCCTGAAAAGCCCCGCTTTGCTACTCTATCTCTCCGTACAGCTCACACATGGGTCAATCGTCAGTATGAGGATGGGCACATCTGCCAGCTGACATCCTTTGAGCATCTCCACCATAGGCGGAATGTTGCTGGTCGTAGGCGTACGCAGACGAAAACGGTCCAGGTACTTCGTTCCGTTTCCTTTAATGTAATAAATCGCCTCGCCGCGCGGCTGCTCGATCCGCACGAAATATTCTCCGGACGGGTTGCCCTTTACCGGTACGCTGACCGGTCCTTCCGGAATCTTCCCGATCGCTTCGCGAATCAGGTCAAAGGACTGCAGCAGCTCTTTCAGACGCACTTCGCAGCGAGCATAGGAGTCGCACCCCGTGGAAATAACCGGCTCCACGCTCAGATCTCCGTAAGCAGCATACCCGAGCATCCGGACATCATACGGCTCTCCGCTTGCGCGCAGCATGGGTCCTACCGCACCCATGGCAATGGCATCGTCCCGCTTTAATATTCCCGTTCCCTTCAGACGGCTCTGCACCGTATAATCCTGAAGGAAAGTGTCGATAACCGGTTTCAGCTCCTTCTGCAGATCCTCCACTGCCCGGAGCACGTCATTTAGCATGGTGCTGTCCATATCCTTCTGAACACCGCCCACCTGATTTACCGAGTGGATGATTCTTCCTCCCGTCGTCTCATCAAACATGTCCAGAATCTTCTCCCTCAGACGCCAGCTCTCCATGAACAGGCTCTCAAATCCCATGGCGTCTGCCAGAAGTCCCAGCCAGAGCAGGTGACTGTGCACGCGGCTCATCTCAATCCAGATCGTCCGCAGATATTTCGCCCGGTCCGGCACTTCGATCCCCATGACATTTTCCACTGCCATACAGTATCCCAGTCCGTGGCCGCAGCTGCAGATCCCGCAGATCCGCTCCGCAATGTATACGTACTGTTTAAAATCTCTCTTCTCAACCAGTTTTTCAAGTCCTCTGTGAACATAACCGATACTCGGAATGGCACCGACCACAGTCTCATCCTCCAGCACAAGATCCAGATGCACCGGCTCCGGCAGGACAGGATGCTGAGGACCGAAAGGTACTATACTTCTCTTTGCCATACGTTCTACTCCTTTACCTTAAACGGCGTTGTCTCGTCAATCCGGTACAGCTTGTCGTGATAATCCGGCTCTATGTGGCTGATCTTCACGCCGAACAGCTCTTCCGCCTCATTTTCCTGAATATACGCGCACGGATAAATGTGCGTGATGCTTGCAATCTCCTGCTCCTCGTCCACTTCCAGCCGAAGAGTGACCATATCGTAATTTTTACTGAACGAATAACTCATCTCATACCCGCCGGGCACGGACACCGCGCAGATCTGAACCGGACGCCAGTTCTCCGCCTTCATCGCCAGCACTGCCGGATAAAAATCATTGAGAGAGATTTTCCGGATTTCGTTTTTTGCCTCCATCAGCTGTCACCTCCATTCTGTCTGAGCGCCGTCTGTTTCTCATCCAGAATCTGCAGCGCTTTCACCACCCCGTCAATAATCGACTCAGGACGCGCGGCACATCCCGGAACATAGACGTCCACCGGGATCACCGTGTCGATCCCGCCTTTAATATTATAACATTCCTTGAACACGCCTCCTGTGCAGGCACAGATTCCTACAGCCACAACCACCTTCGGTTCAGGCATCTGACTGTAGATCTGCTTTACCACACTCTCAGTCTGACTGTTCACTCCTCCGGTGATCAGAAGGATATCCGCCTGAAAGGGATCGCCGGTATTAATGATTCCAAACCGCTCAATATCGTATTTCGGCGTCAGGCAGTCGAGAACTTCGATGTCGCAGCCATTGCAGCTGCTCGCGTCATAATGAAGCAGCCACGGTGATTTAGATACTTTGCTCATGCTTCCACCTCCGCTTACTTAACCAACATCAGAATCAGTATGTTTACGCCCCCGGCTACCAGTGTCACGGACCAGCAGCTGTAGAGCAGTGTTTTCCATTTCACGCGGGCGCTTACATTGTCCCACAGTGTCTCCAGAAAGAAAATAACACCGCAGATCACAAACGCCACAATCCAGCTCCACCAGGTACTGTTCACAAAGAACAGGAAAAAGATTCCGAACAGCAGAACCATCTCATAATATTCCGCAATGTTCATAATCGCCAGCGTGGTTCCGGACATCTCCGTTGTGATTCCCTTTACCATTTCCTGATGGGCATGATGGCTGGTTGACAGGTCAAAAGGCGATTTTCGGAACTTGATCGCCGTGGTAAACATAAATCCCACCAGAAGTCCCGGCATCCAGGCTACCGCGCTGACCGGTTCCCGGATAATATCCCCCACATGGAAGGAACCTGTCGTCAGATAGAACCCCACCGCCACCAGAAGTGTCAGCGGCTCGTATGCCATCATCTGAAGCATCTCTCTGCTCGCACCCATATTCGCGTATGGAGAAGAGTCACTGGACGCCGCCATAATCAGAAACATGTCCGCCGTACTTAAGATAAACAGCACCATCAGAAGATCTGCCCCCGCAAAAAGCATGGATCCGGCAATCATAAGGATCACCAGATAACTCAGATTCAGAAGAAGCTGCACGTTATTTACCGCAATCATCTCTTTTGAAAAAAGTTTCCCCAGATCATAAAACGGCTGAAGCAGGCCGGGGCCCTTCCTCCGCTGCATCCTGGCACTTATAATACGGTCTACACCGTCCAGAAGCCCGCCGATAAAAGGCGCCAGAACAAGATATGCGATCACAAATACTACATTCATCATATTGCGCCTCCAATCACGATACAGAATCCTACAATCAGAACCGCGGACGCCAATATAATGGAAGGAATCCTCAGATGCCGCCGCCCGAATTCAAACCTCAGATACCAGTTACTCAGATACAGATGTTCCTTTCCGCCATAGCTGTTTGTAAAATACCGGTTGTCTCCCTCGTTGATTCCGTTCATGTAGATCGGAACCAGTTCGCGATGTGATCTGCGGCTGATGAAAAACATAACCACAGGCACGATGAAAATAGAAACCAGCATAATCGCCATGGTCGTCAGCACACTCATGGAAAGCACATCCGTTGAATTGCCGAACAGCTCCCGGACAATCGGATTGACAACCCAGATCGCCACAAGAGGCAGGAACAGGCAGAGCAGCAGCATTACCGCCGCATGGAAAAACATGGACACATACTCGTCCTTCCTCGTCACATCCTTAACCGTTTCTCTCGGAATATGATAGCACAGCAGCTTTGCCAGCCATTTCGTCCAGTAGAACATGGTCGTGGCACTTCCATAAGCAATAAAAAGTACAAGCACGAAGTTGCCCGAATCAACAAACGCTTTCAGCGCCACCCATTTGGAAATCAGCATTCCAAATGGCGCCAGGTACATCCCGGCAATACCGATTCCCATTATGTATGCCAGTTTCGGCACCCTTATAATCAGACCGTGCATATCCTCAATGTCACGGGAGCCCAGTGTATTCTCTGTGGCTCCCACAGACTGGAAGAGCATGGATTTGCTGACAGAATGAAAAATCATCAGGAATACGGCCGCCCATACGGTCTCCTCCACACCGATCCCCGCACATCCGACGATCAGCCCCAGATTGGAAATCGTAGAGAATGCCAGCACCTTCTTGCCGTCATTCTGCGCAATCGCCATCATACTTGCGGCAATAAAGGTAAATCCTCCGATACTGGAGACAATAATTCCTGTCAGATTTCCCTCAAACGCCGGAGAAATCCGAATCAGAAGATAAACGCCTGCCTTCACCATCGTGGCGCTGTGAAGAAGCGCGCTGGATGGAGTCGGAGCAACCATGGCACCCAGAAGCCATGTGGAAAACGGGAGCTGAGCCGATTTGGTCAGCCCGGCCAGAGCCAGACAGATCAGCGGAAACTCTCCGCCCACATTCAGCACATCGAGAAGCTGTACCGTACCGTCCACATTTGCCATCCACGCAATGGCAACTGCAAATCCGCACCCGCCCAGCAGGTTCATCCACAGTGCGCAGAAACTGTTGTTAACCGCTTCATCAGAACGTGTATATCCGATCATCAGGAAGGAAATCACGCTCGTAATCTCCCAGAAGAAATACATCCAGATCAGGCTCTGGGAAAGAACCAGACCGAACATCGCTCCCAGAAACAAAAACAGCATGGAAAAGAAAAACGGCTGACGGTCCTGTACATCCCTGTGATGCGCATGATACCCCTTCATGTATCCAACCGTGTAAATACAGATAAACCCTCCGATAAACGCTATGATAATGCACATCAGAATAGTAAACCAGTCCACCATCATATGCGGTGCTTCCTTCACCTCTGTCGTAAACTCCGTATACAGCATCAGTATGGTCTGCGCGACCGACAGCACAATCGGCAGAAGCCTGCCATATTTAATGCCCATGTACACAATCAGGCACATCAGGAAAATATCTCCCGCCACCATCAGGTGGTCGACAAACTCTGTGGATGTATAAAGCGTCCACGGCAGTGTCCCCGATGTGATCCAGCTCACGATAAACAGCACTGTTGTCAGCATGACAATACCTGCACCTGCATATACCAGATATCCTCTGCTCTTCTCATTTTTCATAAACGGGAATATAACAGCCAACAGCACCGGTATTCCGATTAAAAATGGTATTATCCACATATTCCGCCCTTCCTTTCCGTCTTATTTTTGTGTAATTATGATAAAAAGCCATCATATCTGTTATAATCCCGTTTTGCAAATATTACAATACTTGACATTTAATTTTTAGCTATTTAGTTTATTAACGGAAAGGTTTCTGATGGAAACGGAATTCAGGCGGGATGAGTTTTTTCGATTGGAGGGACGTTCAAAAACAGGGGACTGCATCGCCATGCTGAGCCCACTCCTTCGACTCTTCGAATGAATGTAACAAGACCGCAAAATGGTCGTGCAGAGGCACTCGCATTTTACGGTCTTTAACATTCAGAACGAAGGATTCTCATACGTTCCTGCTCCAACGCATGGCTCACGCAGTCCCCTGTTTTTGAACTGGCGCATCCGATCGGAAAAGCACATCGACGGCTGTAGTTTCCACCAAAACCCTTCCCGTTAATCAACAAAATAACGCGAATAATAAACCAACGTCGCGGCTGAAAAGTGCTGAAATCTGCAGTACCTTCCGGCCGCACCTTGTTTTTTCCTTCAGCAGTTTATTCATTCACTTCTCCATTTGAAAGATTACGAAACCAGCCCTATTCCAATACCTTTTCTGCGGAGATGGAGATGTGGTAGGGTGACTTCGGAAGGGAATCTAGTGCATCTTAAAGTTCCGGGGGCGGACGTTAAGGCTGGCGGCGGAGTTGTCTGAGCGTAAGCGAGTTCTCCGCCGTCAGTCTTTGCATTTAGTCCACACCCGGAACTTTTAGCTGCACTTATTTCCTGTAGCGGAAGCCGTACACATCTCCGTCTCCGCAGAAATACGTTCTGAAATTTCCTTCTGGTTTCATCTGTTTTGAAATCGGCTGTTAATGAATTAAATAGCTGTACTGTTGGTATAAGAGTGGCGGTTACGAGCCCCATCTATTGTTTTTTAAGATGAGTTGTGTTAGTATATGAAACGATAGAGTGTGAATGGATCACTTAAATGAGGAGGAAATATGCAGGACATAACAGAAAGACTTCGGAACTTTTTTGTAAAGAACGGATGGGAAGTTTTGTTTGTATTTATTTCATTCATCATCATATCTTTTTTCTGCGTTCACGTCAGACATCAGTTTTTGACTGACACAGTAGGAAAACCAGTGGATTTCAGAGTCAAGCTGATTGTTTTGGCCTGCGGATGTCTTTTTCTTCTGTTTATTATGGCTCTGGTTCTGTTTCGAATCAACGAAATCCTGCTGATGGCTGGTATGCTTTTAGCTTTGATGCTTGTCTTTATGCGGATTACCCCTGTGGGCGAGGTGCCAGATGAATATCATCATTTTTACCGCGCATATGAAATTTCACAAGGAAGTCTGATTTCCCGGCATCTTGGGGAAGACGGAGTGGGAGGTAACTATCTTCCTGCTGCGATCGAAGAGTATGAGGATGAGACGGCGGAAATTGACGAGAATAATACGAAAGCGGTTGAGTTTGGAAATACTGCGCTCTATGCGCCGGTAAGTTATTTGCCGCAGGTGATCGGAATAAAAATTGCGGATCTGTTTACGGACAATGTCTCCGCCCTGTTCTATGCAGGCCGATTTGCCAATGCGCTGACTGCTTTTTTATTGTGCGTGTGGGCACTGGTGATGGTACCTTTTGGAAGAAAACTGTTGTTTATTCCCATGCTGTTTCCACTTTCACTGCAGGAAATGATTTCTCTTTCGCCAGATGCGCTTACAATTTCTCTGTCGATGGCATTTTTGGCATACATTCTGCATTTGAGTTACGTATCTGAGCATGTCGGAAAGAAAGATATTATTATTCTTGCTGTTATGGGGACGGTAATTTCTCTGTGCAAAATAGTATATGTTGTTCTTTTGCTACTTGTATTTATGATCCCGGGAACCAGGTTTAGGCTCAGAAAGCACAGTTATCAGTTCAAGATGGGAGTGATGGCGGGAGCGGTAATTATTAATCTGCTCTGGCTTACAATTTCTGCCGGATATCTGGTAGAGTTTAATGAAGGAGTAAATTCAGCGGAACAGGTAAAGTTTGTGCTGACGCATATCCCGGAGTTTTATGCGATATGTGTTCAGACTGTCATTACCCATTTTGTGACAAGACTTCCGAATATGATCGGGTCATATATGGGGGTACTTTCCATTGCCACAACTGGAACAATGTGGCTGATGTTTATCATTTTTATTGTATATGAGTTCTGCACTGTTAATGATAATCCCTATAAAGTCCATAAATATGACTGTCTGATTCTGATCGGAGTATTCCTTCTTGGCACGGCCCTGATATTTGCGAGCCTTTACGTTCAGTGGACCCCGGTTGGAAAAGAGTTGATAGATGGTACGCAGGGAAGGTATTTTACTCCTCTGATGGGCTGCCTTGCATTTTTTGTGATGTTTATGCGGCAGATTAAAATGAGACGTGGGGACAGCATGGCGGTTGTTTCGGAATATGGAACTTATTATTATATGCTTTTGGGATGTTTTAATCTGATTACGATTGTAGATGTGATTCAGTATTATATTATCAATTAGATGTATACGAGAGGTGTAATATGGATAAAATAGCAGTTTTGATTCCCTGTTATAACGAAGAAAAAACAGTGGAGAAAGTCGTCCGTGATTTTAAAGAGGCTCTTCCAGAAGCGGTAATTTATGTATACAACAACAATTCAACAGACCGCACGGCAGAACTGGCCAACAAGGCAGGAGCAGTAGTGAAAAATGAGTATATGCAGGGCAAGGGCAATGTCATACGGAGAATGTTCCGGGATATTGACGCACAGTGTTATATTATGGTTGACGGCGACGATACCTATCCGGCAAAACATGCAGAAAGCATGGCGAAACTGGTTCTTGAAAAAAATGTTGACATGGTAGTGGGCGATCGGTTGTCATCCACGTATTTTTCAGAGAATAAGCGTCCTTTTCACAACTTCGGAAATACGATTGTGAGAAAGAGCATTAACCTGTTGTTCCATAATGACATTAAGGATATTATGACCGGATATCGTGCCTTCAGTTATGAATTTGTCAAGACATTTCCGGTTCTTTCCAAAGGCTTTGAAATTGAGACAGAGATGAGTATTCATGCTGTGGACAAAAACATGCATGTGGAAAACGTAATTATTGATTATCGGGACAGGCCGGAGGGCAGTGAATCAAAACTGAACACATACTCGGATGGAATAAAAGTGTTAAAGACCATTCTCCGGCTTTACAGGACATATAATCCAATGGGATTTTTCGGGATCGTTGCCCTGCTGCTGGCAGTTATTTCAGCTGTCTTCTTTATACCGGTGATATCCACATGGCTTCGGACCGGACTGGTACCTAATTTCCCGACACTGATTGTGTGTGGGTTCACTATGATTGCGGCAATTCAGTCTTTTTTTGCAGGACTGCAGTTGCAGACAATGGTACAGAAGAACAGACAGGATTTTGAGATGAATCTGCAGAGAGCGGCACGGGAAAAGCGAAGGTGTTTGGAAGATGAAAAAAATATCGAAGACTAATATTATTTTGATTATACTGGCGGTGCTGACACTGATCCGGCTGTGGCTGGGGATGCGTACACCGCTTCTTCTGCAGGCTGATGCCCGTTATGATGATTTCCTGTTTGTGAGATATGCGGAGGAACTGCTGAACGGGAACTGGCTGGGAAATGATTCGTTGTCCCTGGCCAAAACCGCGTCATTTTCCATTATTCTCGCACTGGGATATCTGCTCGGAATTCCTTACAATGCCGGCTTGTATATCATGTATATTCTGGCATGTGTTTTGATCAGCATTGCCTTTTATTATATTATTAAAAATAAATATTTTTGTTATATTCTGTACCTCTTTCTGCTGTATTCCCCTGTTATGTTTCATGAAGAGAACGCCCAGAAAGTGTACAGGGGCGGATATATTGTCATTTTTGCAATTATTGTATTTGCGTCTGTGATCGCGCAGTTCGGAATCAGCTTTGACAGAAATGCGGGAAGAAAAGCGTTAATCTGGGCGCTGATCGGCAGTGTGACACTACCTGTTTTCTGGCTGATGAAAGAGGATTCCGTCTGGATTCTGCCGTTTGTATGTGCGGCAACAGTTATTACGATGCTATCATTGAAAATTTCACAGGGGAAGATTCAGAAGAAACTGCTGACACGAATGTTTATCGCAGTACTTCCGCTTCTGGTACTTTCCGGTTCTATCCTTGCCTATAAAGGGATTAACTATAAATATTATGGTGCATTTACTGTGACAGACAGATCAGGAACTCATTTTAAAAGCGTGATTGAGGATCTGATCCAGATTAAGGATCCGAATGTGGGGAATACATGGATTACGAGAAACATGATTCGAGAAGCTGCCGAGAACAGTGATACCTTATCAACAATCATGGGAGAAGTCGAACAGATCTGTGATGAACGCTGCGGTGATAATGGGGAAATTGATGGTGATATTATTATATGGGCCCTGAGGGAAGCTGCCAATCGGGCCGGTGTCTATGACGATGGCTGGGTGACAGCGGATAATTTTTATGAAAGGATTCATGAAGAACTGACGGATGCCTTTGAAAAAGGAAATCTGAAGAAGAGCACCGGTAAGATATATATATCCTCCATATCGCGCGGATTTACCGCAGAAGAATTAGCGGATTACTATCTGAAACAGACACCGGTTACGCTTAAAATGCTTCTTACTTACTCAGAAAATGCAGTTACAGTTACGCCGGCGAGTGGTGATTATGAAAATATAGCGTTGATGGATGAGGTGATTAATTCTCATTTTACATGGAAAGATGCACAGAACAGTTTGAATCAGAAAGATGCCGACATCGTAGCTCTTGAAAATAAAATTGTGGAGATTTATCAAAAAACAGGTATCCCTGTGTTTTTAGCTGCTTTTGTTGGAACGCTTATATTGTGTGTCAGGGCAATACGGCAGTATATGCGCAGACAGATGAAAATATCCGGCAGAATATTTCTCATCATTATCGGAATGGTACTGACCAGCATTCTGCTGATCTTGGCAATTCAGTGGTTCTGCAGTTTCCTTTCTCTACGTAAAATGTATGATTATCTCAGCTGCGCGGTTATCCTGATCCAGATAACGGAGCTGACGGGTATATACTATCTGGTAAAAAGCCTGAAACGACTGATCAGAAACCGCAGCGGAAAAATAAGGAGGATAAAGTCTTGAAAGAGAAGAAAACAAATCAGCATTCTCAGAAAGACATCTTTGACAGAATAATGAGTCTTCCGGGTCTCAGAATATTCGAGCCGTTTTACTTAAAGTATAAGGAAATGCTTTTGTATCTTTTCTTTGGAGGGCTGGCATTTGTGGTCAGTGTTGCCACGTATTCGCTTTTTAATATGGCTCTCCATATAAATGAACTGATCGCCAATATCTTTTCCTGGATCATAACCGTTCTGTTTGCTTTTTTTACCAATCGGATCTGGGTATTTCAGTCGCCGACAGAAGGAGCAGCTGCTTTCCTCCGGCAGATGATTTCATTCTACGGGGGAAGAGTGATTACTCTGATTATAGAAGAGGCGATTCTGTTCGTGTTTATAACCCTGCTGTCATTTTCCAGCCTGGGGGTAAAAATAGCGGCTCAGGTGGTTGTGATTATACTGAATTACGTGATCAGTAAACTGATTATATTTCGTGGGTGATGATGTACAGCTATTTCGTTCATTAACAGCCGATTTCAAAACAGGTGAAACCAGAAGAAAATTTCAGAACGTATTTCTGCGGAGACGGAGATGCGTACGGGTTCCGCTACAGGAAATAAGTGCAGCTAAAAGTTCCGGGTGCGGACTAAATGCAAAGACTGACGGCGGAGAACTCGCTTACGCTCAGACAACTCCGCCGCCAGCCTTAACGTCCGCTCCCGGAACTTTAAGATGCACTAAATTTCCTTCCGAAGTCACCCTCCCACATCTCCATCTCCGCAGAAAAGTTATTGAAATGGGGCTGGTTTCTGAGCATGTCAAATGGGAAGTGAATGAATAAACAGCTGTAAGAAAATAAGGCGCGGCCGGAAGGTACTACAGAATTTAAGACTTTTCCGCCGCGATACTTACGCTTTCTCCAGCCTATTTTGCTGATTAACGGGAAGGTTTCTGGTGAAAACTACAGCCGCCGATGTGTTTTTCCGACC
>CALWBC010000028.1 GCA_944375755.1 uncultured Mediterraneibacter sp.
GGATGGTTCCTGACCGGAGAAATGCTTGAACTGATCCACAGCGGAGCCGGAAACATCGTTTGTACTCAGCCTTTCGCCTGCCTCCCGAACCATGTGGTTGGAAAAGGTGTTATCAAGGAGCTGAGAAGACGATACCCGCATTCAAACATCGTGGCAATCGACTTCGATCCGGGTGCAAGTGAAGTAAACCAGCTGAATCGAATCAAACTGATGCTGTCCACAGCATTCAAAAATCTGGAAGCGAAATCTGCGGAATAAATTCGTCTTTGTTTCACAGATCACTGCATACTGAATATATAAATTAGTAAAAACGTACGCCGGACTTCCGGTATCCCTCGCGGACGCGCTTTCGCTCGGGCCGCAGACGCAGCGGTACGTAAGATCGCAAAATACGCGATCTAAGTACCGGCGCTGCTCTACGGTCCTCGAGGGACACCGGGAGTCCGGCTTGTTTTTTCCGATCAGCATATATGATTCAATGGTTATCTGTGAAAAATACGGATTTAGAATGAAAGAGCCGCCTGACGGCGGCTTTGTTATGCAGCAGGGATGAAACTCGCTCTTTCCGATTGGCTTCGAACCAGTTTCCGAAGAGGTATCATAAAAGCGAAACATTAAGTGAGAGCGTTCTGAGAAGCATTTGAGCCGGATGTTAGAAAAAGCCAGATGGAGTCGTCGTATTTGACGAACATCTGGCTTTTTCGTTACATCCGTCCAAATCTTCGAAGTAAAGCGGAACGGTTTCGCGTTATGATACCTCTTTGGAAACGGACTTTCATCCATAACAGAAAGACGGATTTCACACCTCTCTGCGGAAGAGAAAGAACGCTCCTCCGAACAGGCCCAGTATCAGTCCAGCGTATCCTCCTGCGCAGACAAGATCTGCAAGTACATTTATGACTGCTGTTCCTGTGATCAGGCAGACCGCCAGTCCGGCTGCGACTCCGGCGATCGTCCATCCGACGATCATAACCGGAAGGAACACGGACACCGCATGGCTGTTATCCATATATTTTGTGATCAAATTCCATAATCTTCCGTACATCCTGATCCCCCATTTCTCTTTCAATTATCCTGATGATTTTATTATAGGGAATGGATGTAAAAACTATTCTCTGCATCATGCAAAGTTTACGTAAACTGTATGCTGTTTATTCTTCATACCGTCTGTTTGAGAAAGTTTGAGAAGGAATCTGCCGCATCAGTCTGAAAGTAGAATCTCCGCTGCTTCCTGCGGATTATCTGCCAGGGCGCCGGCTCCCGCCTTTGCAAGTTCTTCCCGGCTTCCATAGCCATAGAGCACTCCCAGGCTTCCGATTTTCGCGCGCGCCGCGCCCTCCATATCATGTCTTCTGTCTCCGACCATTACGGCGCGGGAGCGATCCGTAATCCGGCAGGATTCCAGCACATACTCAATCACGTCATACTTGTCTGTTCTCCGCCCGTCCATACAGGCTCCTCCTATAAAATCAAAATATCCGGCAAAATCAAAATGTTCCGCAATTCTTCTGGCATACAATTCCGGCTTGGCTGTCGCCATCAGGATCTTCATACCATGCTCTCTGAGTTCACGGAGCAGCTCCGGAACCCCGTCATATACCCTGTTTTCAAAAATTCCTTTTTCGCCATAATATTCCCGATAGGCTTCCACCATCCGGTTTCCCTGCTCTTCTGCCATTCCGAAGACTTCCATGAACTGTTCCTTTAAGGGTGGCCCGATAAATGTCTGCAGCTGATCGTCAGATGGTACTTCCAGACCATATTTATTCAGAGCATACCGGATGCTGTTCAGAATTCCCGGCTTTGAGTCTGTAATTGTTCCATCGAGGTCAAATAATACCGTCGCGTATTTCATCTCCTGTTTCTCCCGCTTTCTTCCTGCTGTTTTCTGTTTTTCCTGCTGTTCAGTCAGATTGATCCGGTCTTCTCCGGCCGGTTACAGCCCGGCGGAGAATCTCTTCTCAGTAACTTCTGATATGGTCGTTCTCTTCACTCTCTGTTTTGATTACCTTTCGGATCACCACATAATATCCGTAATCGTCGTTTACTTTCACAAAGACCCGGTCACCCTCTTTATGTCCGAGAAGCGCTTTTCCGATCGGTGACTCAATGCTGACCAGTCCGTTCAGAGAGCTTCCGCGCACAGAGGTGACGATCCGGTATGTCTCCACTTCGTCATCGTCCTCACAGTAAAGCTCCACCGTATTGTTCAGTCCGACTTCATCAGCTCCGGAATGATCCTCTACAATGACAGCTGTTTTCAGCATTCTCTCAAGATAACGTATTCTGCTTTCGTTTCTGTTCTTCTCCTTTTTCGCTGCGTGATACTCAAAATTCTCACTCAGGTCGCCATGTGATCTTGCTTCTTTCACAGCTTCGATCAGCTCTTTTCGCTCCACAAGCTTGCGGTGGTTAATTTCCGCCTGTATCTTCTCCACATCACTTTTTGTCAGTCTTTCACCCATTTTTTATGACTTCCTTTTCTGTTTTGTTATTTCCATCTGGTTCCATACAGTTTTTCAGTAAATTCCGCTTCACTGACAGGCCTTCCGTAGTAATACCCCTGACCGTAATCACACCCCAGTTCACGAATCATGCGGTCATTCTCTTCTGTCTCAACACCTTCGACAACTGTCCGGATATTCAGCCGTTTCGTCATTCTTGTGATCTGCTCGAGAATCACCCGTGTCTTTCCGTTCCGGTCTTCCGCCGCTTCTTTCAGGAATTCTCTGTCCAGCTTCAGCTCATCAATATCAATCCTTGCCAGGGTATTCAGAGAGGAGTATCCGCTTCCGAAATCATCCATGGAAATCAGCAGGCCTTTCGACTTCAGGACAGCGATTTTTGCATTCAGCTCATCCGCATTTTCAAGCGCCGCGCCTTCCAGTATCTCAAGTGTGATAAGGGATGACGGAATCTGATATTTTTCAATCATATCCGTCAGTCTGGCGATATAGTCCTTTTCAAACAATACGGCCTTGGACTGATTCACGGAAACCGGGACGGGCTCGAATCCCTGATCCATCCAGTTTCTGATACATTCGCAGACTTTTTCAACCATATAAATATCCAGTCTGGTACAGAATCCGTTCTCCTCAAAAATCGGAATGAACTGTCCCGGAAAGATCATGCTTCCATCCTTTTTCCGCCAGCGTACCAGGGCTTCCGCACTGGCTGTCTTACCTGTTTTCAGATCGATCTTAGGCTGCAGGTAAAGGCAGAATTCTTCATTCTCCAATGCCTGATACATATGACCTTCCACATAATTGTCCATCTTCTCTTTTTCATGCAGTTTTGAGTCAAAAAACCACACATTGTTCTGATGTGTTTCACGCGCTTTTGCCAGCGCAAACATCACATGAGTCATCATCTGATCCAGCGTGTATACCGTCCTGTCATCAGAAGACGTTACCACTCCACAGTACATGAAGATATTGTAACCTTCCCCGCCTTCCTGGGTAAAATCGGTTGCTTTCTCCATAATCTCTTCCAGCCTTATCCTGATTCTGTCCCGCTGAACATCACGCAGGAAGAGATAGAAGAAATCCGCGCTTTCCCGGCAGAAAACCTCGTCGTATTTCAGGGCAGCACCGATCGCGTCCGCCACATGACAGAGCAGTCTGTCCGCCTGTTCCTTTCCAAACATCTCGTTCAGAAATTTAAACTGATGGATATTGAGAGAAACAATTGCGCAATTCGGGGTAACATTCATTCTTTCCGCTGCCAGCTGTCTGAAACGTGAAAAATTATTCGCGCCGGTCAGTCTGTCATAATACGCAAGCTCTCTCAGTTCCTGTGTATTTTTTCTTACAATCCGCTGAAAAAATATCAGCCACAACGCGGCAATCACAAGTATTCCCGCGAAAATTCCTCCCGTAACTTTTACCGTGAGGAACATAAGCGCACTGCTTTCCTCCACGGAATTTACACAGAAAAGATACCATCCGTTGACTCCGACCGGATCAAGGAAAGCCCGGTAACTTTTCCCTTCATACCGAAAAGAAAACCAGCATTTCTGTCCATTCTCCATTTCGCGTTGTACTGTCAGATATTCATCATCCTGAAAATACGGGCTCTCAAAAATACTTGCCTTTTCTTCTTTCACCACCGGCTCTCCGTAACGGATCAGGAACTCTCCGTTCTGGCTGAGCATGTGAATCCGCCCGCTTCCGCCCATGACTCTTTTTCCGTTCAGAATATCCGTAAAGATTTCCACATGATCACTGGCACACATTACACCCGTAATCTCTCCGTCTTTCTCTACAGGAGCCCCATACACAAGAACATTTTCCTGCGTCAGAGTGCTCCAGAAAAGATCGGAGACCATTTTCCCGCCGTCCAATGCCGCAGCGACAACTTCCTGCACTTCCGTCTGACTCTCCGTAAGCATCATTTCTCTGACACCGTCAACAGATGCCACAACACCGTTTCCGGTTCTCGGAAAATATCCCATGCTCAGGAAGTCATTCTGCTCATAGGCATTCCCGAGAATCTCGGGAAAACTTTCTTCTTCTGTTACGTTTGTATCTCCCAGCAGGCTGGCCGCTGTCTCCAGAAGATGCAGATCATAAGTAATCTGTTTATTCACCCGTCTGACATACTCATCCGTCTCATTCTGCATCTGCTCATCCACGGTCCGATTTACCGTATCGCGGAGAAACAAAGCGAAAAACACTCCGGTAACCAGAAGGAGGAGGCCCGTTGCCACAGCATATTTGACCGCCTTTTTCATCCGGTTCTGTACTTTCTTTTCATCCACAGACAGCTGTCCTCCTGTTGTAAATTTCCCATATAATCAGAGATAACCCGGATATCTTATCTGACCGCTTTGTGCTCCGGCCACAGATATCCGGGTTTTTCTATTCTTCCTCCTGATGAACTGCCTTATACACAGTTCCGCCGGAGATTATTTCACAAGCAGAGATTTTCCTGTCATCTCTTTCGGCTGCTCCATTCCCATAAGTGCAATCAGAGTCGGAGCAATATCCGCAAGGCATCCGCCCTCTCTGAGTTTGTATGCTGGATCTGCATTGACGAGAATAAACGGCACCTGATTGGTTGTGTGAGCTGTAAACGGCTCGCCTGTCTCTTCGTCAATAAGCTGCTCCGCATTGCCGTGGTCCGCACAGATGAACATCTGTCCGTCCACTTCTCTGATTGCGTCGACCGCCTTTCCGACACATTCATCTACCGCCTCGATCGCTTTGATCGCTGCTGCCTCCACGCCGGTGTGTCCTACCATATCCGGGTTAGCGAAGTTGATGATAATCACATCATACTTTCCGGATTTAATCGCCTCAACCAGTTTATCATATACTTCATATGCGCTCATTTCCGGTTTCAGATCATAGGTCGCAACCTTCGGAGATTTCACAAGAATTCTGTCCTCGCCCGGATTCGGTTCCTCTACACCGCCATTAAAGAAGAATGTAACATGAGCATACTTCTCTGTCTCTGCGATACGCGCCTGTTTCAGGCCATTAGCCGCAAGGAACTCTCCGAATGTATTTGTAATTTCCTCCTTGACGAACGCAACCAGTTTATTCGGAATGGTTACATCATACTCTGTGAAGCATACATATGTTGTCTTCACTCTCTCGCCTCTGTCAAAACCGGTGAAATCATCATCACAGAACGTTCTTGTAATCTCACGCGCGCGGTCCGGACGGAAGTTGAAGAAAATAACGGAATCTCCGTCCTTTACAGTTGCCGTCGGAGCGCCGTTCTTCATGATCACGGTCGGAACAACAAATTCATCTGTCACTTCTCTGTCATAGGAAGCCTGGATTCCCTCTGTCGCGGAAACAGCCTCATCTCCCTCTCCGTTCACGAGAGCTCTGTATGCCTTTTCCACACGGTCCCAGCGGTTGTCACGATCCATCGCGTAATAACGCCCTGCTACTGTGGCAACTTCTCCGACACCGATCTCTTTCATCTTGGCTTCCAGCTCTTCTACGTACTCTTTTCCTGATGCCGGAGGTGTATCACGTCCATCAAGGAAGCAGTGAACATATACTTTCTCGATCCCCTGTCTCTTCGCCAGTTCAAGAAGTCCGTAAATATGTGTGTTGTGGCTGTGGACACCGCCGTCAGACACCAGTCCCATCAGATGAAGGGCGGAATCATTCTTCTTCACGTTCTCGCAGGCTGCCAGAAGCGCCTTGTTCTCAAAGAAGTCGCCGTCCTGGATTGCTTTCGTAATCTTTGTCAGATCCTGATAGACGATACGTCCTGCACCCATGTTCAGATGTCCTACTTCGGAGTTACCCATCTGTCCGTCCGGAAGGCCGACAGCCATTCCGCTTGCGTTTCCCTTCACAAACGGGCACTCTGCCATCAGTTTATCCATAACCGGAGTTGCAGCCTCCGCTACTGCATTGCCATGTTTGTCATTTCTCAAGCCGTAGCCGTCTAATATCATCAATACGGTTGGTTTCTTACTCATATCCATATCTCCTTTATCTCTGCATTTGGGGCTTTGTCCCGTAGACTATTGTACCCGCTTTCCGCGGATTTTTCAAGACGAAGCTTGCAGTTCACATAAGTTGGTCATCAGAGTTCCTCTCCGTTTGTCTCAATTACTCTCTTGTACCAGTAGAAGGATTTCTTCTTCAGACGAGCAAAGTCACCTGTTCCATCGTCATATCTGCGCACGTAAATCATGCCGTAACGTTTCGCGTATTCCCCTGTGGAAGCGGATACAAGATCAATGCATCCCCATGGTGTATATCCCATCAGGTCAACGCCTTCCTCCACAGCCTCTTTCATCTGTTCGATGTGGCGTCTCAGATAATCGATACGGTAATCATCATTGATCGATCCGTCCTCCTCAATCGTATCCCTGGCACCAAGTCCGTTCTCCACCACCATCAGCGGAAGCTGATATCTGTCACTCAGATCATTCAGGGCATACTTCAGTCCCTGGGGATCGATCTGCCAGCCCCAGTCGGAAGCTTTCAGATACGGATTCGGAACTCCGCCCAGGATATTGCCCTCTCCGCCTTTCTGATCCGAATCAGCGGTCTGACAGGATGACATATAATAGGAAAAGCTGATGAAATCAACGGTTCCTTCCTTTAAAATTTCATCATCTCCCGGCTCCTTCTCTATCGTAACGCCAAGTTCCTTCTGAAGAGAAGCCGCATAGGCAGGATAAGCACCCCGGGCCTGCACATCCGTACAATAGTAATTGTGCAGACGGCTATATTTCTGGCACGCCAGCACATCATCCGGCTTGCAGGTAAGAGGATATGCCGCTGAGTAGATCATCATGTTTCCCACCTTGTATTCCGGATCAATCTCATGAGCCATCTTAACTGCGAGAGCCGATGCGATAAACATGTGGTGCAGTCCCTGGAATCTCTGCTGCGGAATATCAGGCTGATGCATGAACTCGGTCGGATTCTCCAGATCATTGAGAATTCCCTGATTGAGGAGAGCTCCCATGGGCGCTACCGAGCTGTTGATCTCGTTAAATGTAAGCCAGTATTTCACTTTTCCTTTATATCGCTCAAAGATCGCTCTGCAGTAATTCAGATAATATCCAATCATATCTCTGCTGACCCAGGCGTTGCATTTCTTCGTAAGGCCAAATGGTACTTCATAATGTGAAATCGTAATCAGAGGTTCAATCCCATACTTCAGACACTCGTCGATTACCTCCTCGTAATGTTTCAGCCCGGCCTCGTTGGGTTCGCTCTCATCCCCGTTCGGGAAAATTCTTGTCCATGCAATGGAGAAGCGGTAGCACTTGAATCCCATCTCGGCAAAAAGCGCGATATCCTCGCGGAATCTGCCATAATGCTGAATGGCTTCACGGCTTGGATAAAATGTTCCCTCCTCCAGTACCGGTGTGATCCGCTTACTCTGTCCGTACTTTCCTCCCGTACAGATGTCAGCCACAGAAACACCCTTGCCGTCAACATTCCAGGCGCCTTCGCACTGATTTGCGGCGGTAGCGCCACCCCAGAGAAAATCTTTTGAAAATCCCATACTGTTTCGTCGAGCAGACTTGATCTCGACCCTTCACTTCCTTTCTTATTCTGTTTTTTCAGATCGGAAAGTCCAAGTCTGATAACCTTCCTCAGATAGAGAAAAACGGGCACAGCAAAAACTGTGCCCGTATATTCACAAAATTATTTGTAGTTTACGATCTTGCCGAAATCAGCTTTCAGTGATGCTCCTCCTACAAGGCCGCCATCGATGTCTGCCTGAGCAAACAGCTCCGCAGCGTTTCCTGCATTGACAGATCCGCCGTACTGAATACGGATCGCTTCTGCCGTAGCTTCATCATAAACTTCAGCGATGCACTCACGGATTCCCTTGCATACTTCTTCTGCCTGCTCTGTTGTCGCTGTCTTTCCTGTTCCGATTGCCCAGATCGGCTCGTAAGCGATTACCATTGTCTTAGCCTGATCAGCTGTTACGTTCTGAAGACCGACCTTAACCTGCTGACGGATAAAGTCCATTGTCACGCCCTGCTCTCTCTGCCCCAGAGTCTCTCC
>CALWBC010000029.1 GCA_944375755.1 uncultured Mediterraneibacter sp.
TCCTTGACCTGATTCTGGGACATAAGATCGACCTTGTTATCGATATCCCGGCACAGGGCGCGGAGCACTCCAAAGACGGATTCGTCATCCGCAGAAATGCCATTGAGACAGGCGTGAACGTGCTGACAGCCATTGATACGGCGGAGGCGCTGATCACAAGTCTTGAGAATACGGATATCAAGAAGCTGACGCTGATTGATATCGCGACCATCTGAGAAATAATCCGCAGGGAGCGGTATGTCCCCCGATGCGGTGTTTGATAAATACCTTCTTCATCAGCGAAGTATACTTTTCGAGTGTGCGGGTCAAAAAATACAGGCGCAGCAGGCTGCGTCAGGACTTTTTGACCTGTGCAATCGGGAAAGAAGACAAGCAGATGAGGGAGGTATTTTCGAATTACTGTACTAAAAAGAATCTGGAGAATCATATGAGCAGAATATTAATCATAGAAGACGATGAAGACCTTCAGGAGGGACTTTCTTTTTCCCTTCAAATGGATGGCTATGAGACGGAATGTGCGGGAACGAAGCGGGAGGGCATGGAGCTTTTGAAGAAAAACAGGTATGATCTTGTCCTTCTGGACTGCAACCTTCCGGACGGAAGCGGGTATGATCTGTGCAGGGAGATCAGAGAGTACGGGGATATACCTGTTTTTATGCTGACCGCGCGGAATACGGAGATGGATGAAGTGAAAGCACTGGAACTCGGGGCAGCGGATTTTATGTCCAAGCCATTTTCTTTAGCTGTTCTTAAAGTGCGGATACGGAAGATCCTGCGGGATGCGGAGCACGGCAGCAGGCTTGCCTCCGGTGGGATCGTCATCGACAAGGACAGCTGCAGGGTAAGCAGAGGTGAAGGAGAGATTCCCCTGAGCAGGAATGAGTATCAGCTTCTTCTGTATCTTGTGGAAAATCGGAACCGGGTTCTTTCCAAGGAGCAGATTCTGGAACATGTGTGGGACAGTCAGGGAAAATTTGTAGATGAAAATACGCTTTCTGTAAATATCCGGAGACTGCGGGCAAAACTGGAGGAGGATCCGAAACATCCGGAGAGAATACGGACAGTTCATGGGATCGGGTATATCTGGAAAGAGGGGAATGAATGATGTCTGGGATTACGCTTACAGTTATGCTGGCCGTACTTTTCCTCACCGCGTCGGGCGGCTGCGTGTACGGATGGCGGCGGAACCGGAAGATGTACCGGGTGATAGACCGGATGCTGGATGAGATCCTGGATGGAGAGGAGATCTCACAGTCCGACATAAAGGAAGGGGAGATATCAGCGCTTGCGTCCAAGGCGATGCGGATCCGGGAAAAAGTGGAGGCAGGAATCCTCCGCGCGGAGGAGGAAAAAGAGCAGGTGAAAAGTCTGATTTCCAACATGTCCCATCAGCTGAAAACGCCTCTTGCCGGGTTGATGATGTACCGTGAAATGCTGGAAGACGAGAACCTGGATGACAGGACGAAAAAGAGATTTTTACATAAGATGAAACAGCAGTCAGAGAAGATTGACTGGATTCTGCAGTCCCTGTTCAAGATGGTGAATCTGGAGCAGGGCGCTGTTGTGTTTGAGGCGGAAGCTCTTCCTGTGAAGGAGACGATTCAGGATGCGGTCTCAGCAGTGCTGGACAAGGCGGACAAGAAAGAGATAGGAATTATTACAGAGCCGTTTGCGGATCGGATGCTCTGGCACAACAGGAAGTGGACGGCGGAGGTGTTCGTCAACCTTCTGGAAAATGCGGTGAAATATACGGAAAATGGAGGCCGGATCACGATCACGGTCAGACCGATGGAACTGTATACGGAGATTTCAGTCAGGGATACAGGTATCGGAATCCGGGAAAAGGAACTGACGGAGATATTCAGGCGTTTTTATCGGAGCAGGGATGTGGAGAATCTGGAAGGCTCCGGAATCGGGCTCTATTTGTCCCGTCTGATTCTGGAGCATGAAAAAGGGTATATGACTGTGGCGTCTGAATATGGGAAAGGGAGTACATTTTCTGTTTTCTTACAAAACTGTCAGAACCTGATATGAAAACTGTCAGGACGGTGAAAGAACTGTCTGCTATTCTTTTTATAGATCAGAAAACACAGCCGCGCGGCGGGAGGGCGTTTCCTATGTCGAAACGGGAATCCTTCCTATATCTATGCGGCTGTGCGGAAAGGGGATTTACAGATGGAAATACTTAAGGTAAAGCAGATCCACAAGATCTATGGAGAGAAGGAAAACAGAGTTCATGCGCTGAAAGATGTATCCTTTACGGTCAGCCGGGGAGAGTTTATTGCAATTGTCGGTACTTCGGGATCAGGAAAGAGCACGCTCTTAAATCTGATTGGCGGGCTGGACACACCCACGCAGGGACAGATCATCATAAGGGGACACGATATTGCAGCGCTGAACCGGAAGGAACTGACCGTTTTCCGGCGGAGAAATATCGGATTTGTATTCCAGAATTACAGTCTGATGCCGGTTCTGAATGTGTATGACAACGTGGCTCTCCCGGTTACATTTGACAGGGGAAAACATGTGGATCATGAGTATATCAGAGAACTCTTAAAAGAGCTGGGACTCTGGGAGAAGAGAAAGCGTTATCCCAATGAACTCTCCGGTGGTCAGCAGCAGAGGACAGCCCTTGCCCGGGCTCTCGCGAATAAGCCTGCTCTGATTCTCGCCGATGAGCCCACCGGCAATCTGGATTCGGCGACTACGGTGGAGGTCATGGGACTGTTAAAGGAGAGCAGTAGGAAATACAGCCAGACTATCCTGATGGTGACCCACAACGAAGC
>CALWBC010000030.1 GCA_944375755.1 uncultured Mediterraneibacter sp.
CACTCCGCCATTTTGGTGTCATTTCCTTTCTTCTTTACATCTCATTCATTTTATAACAGCCGGACTCAGTCATTCTGAAAACTTTGAAAACCGCACCGGCGCGCTCTTATTGACCATTTTTCAAAGCAGCTGTATAATAAGAAACATGCGGAAATGGCGGCGGATCATATACCCTGCTGTCACTCCCCAAAATACACTAAAGGAGATATTCTTATGCGCAGAGCTGACGCTCCGTTTAACGGAAAGCAATTCATATTAAATAAAAACACAGGAGAAATCCACGATCTTGACCGTGAATCTCCCCTGTGCTGTATTGACCAGATAGATCCTGAAAACATCTTTGCCTGCGACACTTATGCAGAGGCCGTCCTGTTTTCATCCGTTATCGGAATCCAGAGAAACGGATGTGCTCACTGCATGCCTGAACGCAACAGAGGGTAAAACTGATTTGCAATGCTCCGGCTTCAGTCTTGCACAAAAACGGAACGGGATTTTACGCTTTTCTCCTGGTCAATAATATTCCGGCGACTGTCCCCGCGAAAATCAACGGGGCTAATCTGACAAACAGCCATTCAAATGCATGAAAAAGTACTCCGATAACGGCGGTTTCGGGATCATTGTAATCCCAGCCCAGATACGGGCTGTTTAACATTACTATAGACACAGCAATTATTACTATGAAAGCACACAATGAAACAAATAACCAATGGAGTATTTTTCGTCTTGCAGATGCCCTTTGAGCCAGCTGCAGGTTTATAACCTCCAGCTTTTCAGAAATTACCTTTAAGTCATCTGCTTTCGGCTCAGTAACAGTTTCACCAAGCAGAACACTTACAGGTGTGTCAAGCACTTCAGATATGGAGATCAGCATATCAGAGTCAGGGACCGACAGTCCCTGCTCCCATTTAGATATTGTCTGCCGTACGACGTTTAGCTTGACCGCAAGCTCCTGTTGTGACAGTCCTTTTGATTTTCTGATTGCTTTCATGTTTTCATTTAACATCAGCATAGCCTCTTTTCTTTTGATTGTTATCACTAGTGTACGAAAACCTGCCCGTTGCTGCAAGCAATGCAGATTAACATGGTGCTTTCTGCCCGAAAACATCATGTACCATGCATACCAGTCTCACGATTCATGCAAGTCCATTTAACGAATCAAATATGCCGCCTTTTCAAAATCATTTTTGTGAACATAAATTTTATATTCATAGGAATACTGCGGATTTATCCCAAAGCTTCCATATTGTCTCCTTCTATTTCCGCCCATTACCGGAGCCGCCTGAAGATTTGTAGTTTTTACTGTATAGTCGATTCCATTTTGTGAAAGAATATTCCTCACTTCAGATTGACGGTCCATTTCCATTGTTACAATCAATTCTTTGCGGTTAAATATCGTTATCATATGGTCCATCTGTTCACCTCATATTCCGATTTTATGTTCCAAAAGCGTTTATCAACAAGGATAGTACATATTTTTTCTTTCGCCTAAAGTCCCTGTTATTCCTATGAGATTCATATACCTTCCATTATCTGTGCGAATCATCCCCCGATCTCCAACTGCATATGGATTATCCGTACTCAACCAGTCATCCCAGGCCTGCTGAAAACATCTCATCTCCCACATGTTCAGCTGATTCAGTTCTTTCTCAAATTTCGGTCTCCACCACTCTATGGAATGCCACATTTCCAGAGCTTCCGCTTCCCAGTATGGCTTCATTTCAGATGGAATATTATCCTTTATCTCATATTTCATACCTGGAAAGGCAAACGCTGCTATCCCGTTTTTCTTTAAGATGGGGCGTACCTTTTCATGAAAAAACGTATCATTATTCCCCACATAATGATATGCGTCTACACTGACCACAGCATCGAAATATTCATTTGCAAAGGGCATATCAAGGGCGTCCGCATGGATAGGGATAACCAGATTTTCAACTCCTGCTTCCTGAAATCTTCTATAATTGTCGGTAGCAGACACCCATAAATCCAGAGCAAAAACCTTCACCCCATATTCTTTCGCAAGGAATACGGATGTCAGCCCGTTTCCGCAGCCAAGATCCAGCACTCTCATGTCAGGTTTTAAGGAAACATTCTCGAGCAATTCTTCCAGCATCATCACGGAATTCGGTCCCATCATATTTGCTTTCAAAAAGTCTTTATTATACTTTTCCGTTCTCTTAAAGCTCATTCTCTGCAGATTATTCATAACATCCGGATTATTAGCAATCAACGCGCCGATCTTCTGGCAGTGATTCAGTTCCGGGCAGTCGCCGCACGTTGTCACTTTCTTATTCAAAGCACACTGACGAATACCGCAGAGGCTGTCACAATATACCGTTTTCACTCCATCAACGCGGCATCCTTCACAGTTGATATGTTCCGGCAGGATAGGTGCCTGATTTAATTTTGTCCACAGTTCTGCTGTCTTTTCCCGCAAAGCCTGATCATTATTGATTGTTGCAAGATAAGCATCACATTTCCCGCAGTCCAGTCCGCAATACGCAATCATATCCTTCATAATTATGTACCTCCTGATATTTCATTTTAGATACTGCTGCCTCTCCCAGTGTATCTTTGTAATACTATACCATCTGCCAGCATATAAAATTTATCCGAATCCATGATATATGCCAGGCCGCGCTACAGCATTTCGGAACATCGCTCAACTCAAAAATAGAACAGCTCCTCAAATTTTTTATCCAATGCAATACAGAGAACCAGTGCCAGTTTTGCTGTAGGATTGAACTGGCCTGTTTCGATGGAACTGATCGTATTGCGGGACACTCCAACCATATCCGCCAGCTGCTTCTGCGATAATTTCAATTCTGCACGTGCCTCTTTAAGACGATTTTTTAATATCAGCTTATCATCCATAAGTTCCACCGCCTTACATGATCACAGAAGACACAATCAGGCCATAAATGTAGTATCCGGACATTACAGATACAAGTATTGTATAGGCGATTGCTATCAAAAGCTCATACTTGCGGTGAAGTCTCATATATTTCACCCAGTTGACCGTCATGTTTGCACTGAAAACAAGCGCCCATAGTCCCCAGTTTATACCTTTTCCGGCAAATATCTGTGCCACAAAAAAGAGCGTTGCCAAAGACATCTGAACTACAACCGCACTTTTACTTGCCTGCTTTAAAACTTCCCGCTCATATACATCTTTGTTCTTATTTTCCGCTCTGCTTTTTGCTAAAATTTCTTCCTTATCCATAATGAAAACCTCCAGATAGAATTGCCAAGTTCTCTTGTCATGTTTTTATTATATGTTCGCCAAGTATACTTGTCAACATTTTCTTTTTTCGCGCAAATATTCTTTGCCCTTCTTTTCTCTATGCAGGCCATTTCTTCCATACAATGCGAAAGATAAAGGGAGCGGAACATCATTTGTCCACTCCCTTTTCAATCCGGATAAATACAACAAACCGCACTTACTTGTGATATAGCTCTCCATAACATATCTAAATGAGGTTTAATGAAAACTAACAATAATAACTTATCTCTCCAAAATATGTAAACCATTTCTGAATAATATCAGTACTGCGTGCCTCAATCATCCTCATAATATTGCGCAACGTATGTGAAGGTATTCTTGAATTATTATTGCAG
>CALWBC010000031.1 GCA_944375755.1 uncultured Mediterraneibacter sp.
TGAGATGTCCTCCAGGTTGATTCCTCCGAAGGCGGGCGCGATATTGACTACGGTACGGATGATTTCTTCGGTATCCTGAGTGTCCAGGCAGATCGGTACTGCATTCACCCCACCGAATTCTTTGAAGAGAACGGCCTTTCCCTCCATAACCGGCATGGCGGCGAGGGCGCCGATGTTGCCGAGCCCGAGAACCGCGCTTCCGTCTGAGACGACCGCGACCGTATTGGCTTTCATTGTATATTTGTAAGCTGCCTCGGGATCCCTGGCAATCACTTTACAAGGTTCCGCGACACCGGGAGTGTATGCGATGGCGAGATCTTCGCGGGAGCTGACATGGGCTTTGGCTGTGGTCTCGAGTTTTCCGTTCCACTGTTCGTGCATCATTAGTGCTTTCTCATTATTTGTCATTTTTGATTACCTCACTCATTTTTACTGTTGTTTATCATAGCACTTTCACCCACGGGTTGACAAGGGTGCTGATGAAATGTATAATAGTTGCATATTTAATGCAGTTTATCGATTTTATGTCAATTCAGACGAAATTCCCGCAGCATTTATTATATAGAAACAGAAAACAGTGTGGAAATCAGTTTTTAAGCAGGAAGATGAAACTACTGTGGAATGAATTTATTTATGAAAGGAAATGGTTATGACACGAGAAAAGTATGAGTCACTCCCTCTGGCAACTCTGAAGGAACTCGCCAAGGCAAGAAAGATGAGAGGCGTTTCAACTCTGAAAAAAGGGGAGCTGATCGACGCCATGCTTGCGCTGGATGAACAGGAGGAACAGAAAGAAGCTGCCACGGAGGCAAAAGAAGAAGTCAGGGAAGAGATGAAGGAGAAGAAATCCGAGACAGATATCGAACAGCTCGACAGCGGTTTTACCGCAAACGGTATTCTGGAAGTCATGCAGGACGGGTTCGGATTTATTCGAAGCGACAATTATCTTCCGGGTGAGAATGATGTCTATGTGTCTCCGGCACAGATCCGCAGATTCGGATTGAAGACCGGCGATATTCTGACAGGAAACACCAGAGTAAAGACTCAGAGTGAGAAATTCAGTGCCCTCCTCTATGTTTCCACGATTAACGGCATGCGCCCCGCGGAAGCAATGAAACGGAAAAATTTTGAGGATCTGACACCGATTTTCCCGAACCGCAGAATCCGTCTGGAAACGCCGGGCAGCAGCATGGCGATGCGCATTGTGGATCTGATCTCACCCATCGGAAAAGGCCAGCGAGGCATGATTGTGTCTCCGCCGAAGGCCGGCAAGACAACACTGTTAAAAGAAGTGGCCCTTGCAGTGCAGAAATCGGAGCCGCATATGCACCTGCTCATTCTTCTGATTGATGAGCGCCCGGAAGAGGTGACGGATATCAAGGAAGCGATTTCCGGACCGAATGTAGAAGTGATTCACTCTACATTTGATGAACTCCCGGAACATCACAAAAGGGTGTCCGAGATGGTGATCGCCCGCGCGAAGAGACTGGTTGAGCATGGCAAAGATGTTATGATTCTACTGGACAGCATTACGCGACTTTCCCGTGCGTACAATCTGATTGTCCCGCCTTCCGGACGTACACTTTCCGGCGGACTCGATCCGGCGGCCCTCTACAGCCCGAAGCGATTCTTCGGTGCTGCGCGTAATATGCGCGAGGGAGGAAGCCTGACCATTCTTGCAACAGCTCTGGTAGATACGGGAAGCAAGATGGACGATGTTGTGTACGAGGAGTTCAAGGGAACCGGAAACATGGAGCTGATTCTGGATCGAAAACTTCAGGAGAAAAGGGTATTCCCGGCAATTGACATTGCAAAATCAGGAACAAGGCGTGAGGATCTTCTTCTTAATAAGGAAGAACAGGAGGCTGTCTACATTATGCGCAGAGCACTCAACGGCATGAAAGCGGAAGAGGCGGCTGACAATCTTCTGAATATGTTTTCTCATACAAAAAACAACGCTGAACTTGTTCATCAGGTAAACAGACAGAAGTTTATATAAAAAACAGTTGCAAAAGAAAATATCATGTGATACAATGAATAAGCTGTTTAGAGATTATAATAAGTAATTTTAAAATAGAGAGGTGAAAATCATGCGCGAAGGAATCCATCCGAATTATTATCAGGCAACAGTGACCTGCAACTGCGGAAACACATTTGTGACAGGATCCACAAAGGAAAACATCCACGTTGAGATCTGCTCTAAGTGCCATCCGTTCTATACGGGACAGCAGAAAGCAGCACAGGCACGCGGCCGTGTTGACAAGTTCAACAAGAAATACGGTATTAAATAAGTTTTTTACGCAGCAGGCTGAGGTGGAAGCATCTCAGCCTCTTTGCTGTCTTAGAGGCTTTTGGAGAAGAGATTAACGGGAGGAGCTATGAAATCATCAAACATAGGAGGACAGGCGGTACTGGAAGGCATCATGATGCGAAACGGCGGAAAATACTCTGTCGCTGTCCGCAAATCCGACGGCGAGATTGTCGTTGATGTGCAGGATTATCACAGCGTGATCCCGTGGAAAACACCGCTTAAGATTCCGTTTGTACGCGGAATATTTAATTTTGTGGACTCGCTGGTTCTGGGCATGAAGACGCTGACTTATTCGGCAGGCTTTTTCGAGGATGAAGAAGAGGAGGTCCTGAGTGAAGAGGAGGCGGCAAAGCAGGAAAAGCGGGAGAAGCTTTTCATGAATCTGACTGTGGTGGTGGCAGTACTGATTGCTGTGGCGCTTTTTATGGTGCTTCCTTATTTCCTGAGCAGTTTTGTGGAAAAATACACATCTTCGCGAACAGCGATGACGATCTTTGAGGGCGTGATCCGTGTGGCGATCTTTCTGCTCTATATCCTTCTGATTTCCAGAACAAATGATATAAAGAGAACATTTATGTATCACGGGGCGGAGCACAAGTGCATCAACTGTATTGAGCACGGGCTGGAGCTTAATGTGGAAAATGTCAGGAAGAGTTCCAAACAGCACAAGCGCTGCGGGACGAGCTTTCTGTTTTTTGTTATGATAGTCAGTATTATCTTCTGCTTCTTTATTACGGCGGAATCCCAGGTGGCGAGGGTGCTGATCCGTATTGCCCTTCTGCCTGTGATCGCGGGCATGTCCTATGAGATCATAAGACTTGCGGGCAACAGTGACAATCCTTTTGTAAATCTGTTGAGCCAGCCGGGAATGTGGGTTCAGAATATGACCACAAAGGAGCCGGACGACAGTATGATAGAAGTAGGAATCCGCGCCGTTGAGGAAGTCTTTGACTGGCGCACCTGGCAGAAGGAGAATCTATGAACCTGAAAGAAGCATACGACAGCGCGAAAAAGCGGCTTTTGGCCGCAGGTGTCCCGGATGCCGACCTGGACGCGTGGTACCTTCTGGAGTACGCGGCCGGGATCAGCCGCGCCAGATATTTCGCGGATCCGGACCGGGCCATGACAGAGGAACAGGCGGAGCTGTACAACGACTGTATCGAAAGACGTTCGGCCAGAGTTCCGCTTCAGCACATTACGGGTGTGCAGGAATTTATGGGACTGGAATTTGAAGTGAATGAAGATGTGCTTATCCCACGGCAGGATACGGAAACCCTGGTGGAAGAGGCGGTTCGGATTCTTCAAAGAGAAAAAAGCCGTTTTTCAGGAAGGCGGGCGCGGATTCTGGATCTGTGTACCGGATCCGGATGCATCCTGCTCAGCGTGCTGAACTGCTGCGGGTTGCCTGCGGAGGGGACCGGAACGGACCTTTCGGAGAAAGCTCTTGTGGTGGCGCGCAGAAATGCCGGGAAACTTAAGATTCCGGCTTCTTTTGTACAGGGCGATCTGTTCGGGGCTCTGGAGAGTGCCCCGGAGCGTTTTGATATGATCCTGTCTAATCCCCCGTACATCAGAACTGAAGAGATCGGGAGACTTCAGGAGGAGGTCAGGCTTCACGATCCGGTTATGGCGCTGGACGGAAGGGATGACGGCCTGTATTTTTACCGTGAGATCACAGAGAGGTGCGGGGCCTATCTGAACAGGGACGGATACCTGATGTTTGAGATCGGCTGTGATCAGGCGGGGGACGTCGCCGGTCTGATGAGGAGACAGGGATTTGCGGATGTCAAACTAAAGAAGGATCTGGCAGGGCTTGACCGGATCGTATATGGAAGATATAGTAAAGAAGACTGATGTGAAAAAGCATACGGAGAAAAGCAGGAGAAAGAATATATATTAAGTAAGAAAAGGACAGATGAGACATGTTTGACAGATTAGATGATTTGCTGGTGCGCTATGAAGAAGTAATGGGCGAACTTCAGGAACCGGGCGTTGCGGATGACCAGGGACGGTTCCGGAAACTGATGAAAGAACAGAGTGATCTTGCGCCCATCGTGGAAGCGTATACCGAGTATAAGAAATGCAGGCAGAATATCGAGGACAGCCTTGCCATGCTGGAAGATGAGTCCGATGAGGAAATGCGGGAACTGGCAAAGGAGGAACTGAGCGAGTCCAGAAAAAGAGTGGAAGAGCTGGAGCAGGAGCTGAAGATTCTTCTTCTTCCGAAGGACCCGAATGACGATAAGAATGTTATCGTAGAAATCCGTGCCGGTGCCGGAGGAGATGAGGCTGCGCTGTTCGCGGCGGAGATATACCGGATGTATGTACACTACGCGGACAGCCGCGGATGGAGAACCGAGCTGATTTCCCTGAACGAGAACGGTATCGGAGGATTCAAGGAATGTGTATTTATGATCACGGGACATGGAGCATACTCAAGACTGAAATACGAGAGTGGAGTGCACCGTGTACAGAGAGTTCCGGAGACGGAGAGCGGCGGAAGAATCCATACATCCACGGTCACGGTCGCGATTATGCCGGAGGCTGAGGAAGTGGATGTAGTTATCGATGAAAAAGATATTCGAATCGATGTCATGCGTGCGTCAGGAAACGGCGGACAGTGCGTCAACACGACGGACTCTGCGGTTCGTCTGACTCACTTCCCGACCGGAATCGTGATTTACAGCCAGACGGAAAAATCCCAGCTTCAGAACAAGGAAAAGGCATTTCGTCTGCTCCGTTCCAAACTGTATGACCTGGAACTGGAAAAACAGCAGGCGTCCGAGGCGGCAGCCAGAAGAAGCCAGATCGGTACCGGCGACCGTTCGGAGAAGATCAGAACCTATAACTTCCCGCAGGGCCGTGTGACGGACCACAGAATCAAGCTTACACTTCACAAGCTGGATTCCGTGTTAAACGGGGATCTCGATGAGATTATCGACAGTCTGATTGCTGCGGACCAGACGGCAAAACTGGCAAAAATGGAGGAGTAACAGATGACAGAACCAGAATTCAAGCGACCGGAGCTTGAGGATAAGGAGATTATCACAAAATATTTCAGAGAAGCTCCAAGCAGAAGCTGCGAGAGGACTTTCGTGAATGTTTATCTCTGGTCCAGACACTATAAGGTACAGTACGCGATTATCGAGGATGCTCTTGTGTTCCGGGATACCGGAGGAAATACTGCCTTTTCCTTCCCGGCGGGGAAACCGGAAAATATCAGACGGGCCCTGGAGTTCCTGATGCAGTACTGCCGGGAGAAAAACATTCCGTTTATTCTTTATAATGTGACCCCGGAGATGTTCGCGTGTCTGGAAAGCTGGTATCCGGACCGGTTTGCGATCGAATATGTCAGGGATTATGCTGACTATGTGTATGAGACGGAGAAACTTGCTACTCTTGCGGGAAAGAAACTTCACGGAAAGAGAAATCATATCAATAAATTCAAGACACTGTATCCTGACTGGACTTATGAGACGTTAAACGATGACAATGTGGAGGAATGTTTCCAGATGGCGTTAAAGTGGCGCAATCAGAACGGATGTGAGGATGATCCTGAGAAGAATTCGGAGATGTGTGTGACGCTCAATTCCCTTCGTCTTTACAAAGAACTTGGAGAAAAGGGCGGCGTGCTGAAAATCGGCGGAAGAATTGTTGCCTTTTCTATCGGAGAGCCACTCTGTGACGATACGTTTGTGGTGCACATTGAGAAAGCTTTCCCTGATGTGGAAGGGGCTTATCCGATGATTAATCAGCAGTTCGTCCAGCATGAGTGCATGGAGTACAAATATGTCAACAGGGAGGATGATACGGGAGCGGAAGGCCTCAGAAAGGCCAAACTTTCCTACCGTCCGGCGTTCCTGGAAGAGAAAGGCATTGTAAAAGAAAAGGAGTGACAGCTATGATATCAAAGAAGATGGAAAACATGGTGGCTAACAGTTCGGCGATCCGGGCGATGTTTGAGGAGGGAAACCGTCTCGCTTCAATTTACGGCGCGGAAAACGTATTTGATTTCAGTCTCGGCAATCCAAATGTGCCGGCTCCGGAAGCTGTGAAAAAGGCGATTATCGATCTGCTCAATGAGGAGGATCCGGTCGTGCTTCACGGCTACACGAACAGCAATGCCGGTTACGAGGATGTGCGTCAGGCGGTAGCGGAGTCGTTAAACAGCCGTTTCGGGACCAGCTTCTCGGCGAAGAATATTACAATGACCGTGGGCGCGGCCGGCGGACTGAATGTTATTTTAAAGGCTCTGATCAATCCGGGAGACGAAGTGATCGTATTCGCTCCGTATTTTGGCGAGTACAGAAGCTATGTCAATAATTATGACGGAGTTCTGGTGGAAATCTCTCCGAACACGGTGGATTTCCAGCCGAAACTGGATG
>CALWBC010000032.1 GCA_944375755.1 uncultured Mediterraneibacter sp.
ATCCATGACGAGGGCATCTTAAATCCGCTGGAAGTCCTGGATAATCATTACCCGGATGCGGAGCATTTCCTGGTATGCGGGGCAGGACTTGTGGGATGCGAGGTGGCGATGCATCTGTCGGAGAGAGGCAAAAAGGTCACGATGATCGACATTGTACCGAACCTGAATCCGGCCAACCTTTACGGCGTTGACTATAACCTGAATGCAAGATTAAAAGCCGATCATGTGGATATTTAGCTGAACAAGGCGATCCGGAAAGTTACACCGACAGAGGTGTATGTGGATACAAAGAAAACGGAGCCGCCGCTGAATCTGAATACAGGAAAAGGAACAGAGAAGCCTTATGACCTGTCAGGCCCCTATGACGGAGGAACAAAGGTGTTTAAAGGCGATGCGGTAATCTGCGCACTGGGAATGAAAGCGTTGGACGGTCTGCTCAATGAACTTGCGGAGAAAGGGTATCCCGTGGAAGCCATCGGTGATGCCATGGGAGCGAGAAAGATTTTAAATGCGGTGCATGAGGGATATCATGCCGGAAGGCGGATTTAGTCCGCTGTATGAAATAAAATGACAGAAGTATGTACAGGTGATATAATGAGCAGTGGAGGCAATAACTATGCAGTATGAATGTAAAATTACAGTATTAGACACAAAGGTATTCCCCGAGTATCAGGAAAAGTATCTCGCAGATCCCAAATCAGGGCCATGTCCTTTCTTCAAAAAGGGAGATACATTTATCCTGAAAAGGACAAGGAAACAGGATGATTTCTATCATCTGATGAACGGAAAGTTCTGCGGAGAGGCGTGGGACGCGATCAGCAGATACGTCTATGCCGCTCTGCAGGGCGGCGCCATCATGCGCAAATGGACAAATGACGACCGGATGATGATTGCCTGCTGTAATGACGGGACGAGACCGGTAATCTTCAAGATCGAGCGCATCGATATTCCGGAGAGTGAAGAAGAAAGACAGTGGCTTGAGAGGCAGAATTTCAGAAACGACGCGGACAGCGCGTATACCGGCTGAAGATCCGGCAGAAGAAAGATATGAACTGACCCCGTATTTTGGAGAGTAGAACCAATGATCTGTTTATCTCATTTTGAATTTCCGGATGCGGAAAGAGAGTATGATTTTATTTTCAGACAGAAAAGAACATGCTATGATTCCTGGTATCCGTTTCAGATTCTGTCAGGACACCAGTTCCGGATGATTGATTTCGAGCCGGTGACGATCCTGTATGGCGGAAACGGTTCCGGAAAGACAACCGCCTTAAATGTAATCGCGGAAAAACTCGGGCTTAAGCGTGCTTCCCTGTATAACCGGACCAGTTTTTTTGAGGATTATCTGGAGATGTGCGAGTATCGGCTGAGCGGGCCGGTACCGGAAAAAAGCGCGGTCATTACAAGCGATGACGTGTTTGATTTCATGCTGAATCTGCGGACGATCAACGCCGGAATCGACAGACGGCGGGAAGAATTGTTTGAAGATTATCTTGACAATAAATATGGCCATTTCCAGATGCGTTCCCTGGATGACTATGAACAGTTAAAAAAGGTGAACACTGCGCGGAGAAGTTCACAGTCCGGGTATGTGAGGAAAAATCTCGTGAACAATGTGCGGGAACACTCAAACGGGGAGAGCGCGCTTCTCTATTTTGAGGAAAAGATTGAAGAAAACGGGCTGTATCTTCTGGATGAGCCTGAAAACAGTCTTTCGCCGGAGAAACAGCTGGAGCTTCAGAAATTTCTGGAGGACTCGGCCAGATTTTTCGGATGCCAGTTCGTGATCGCCACACATTCACCGTTCCTTTTGTCTATGCGCGGGGCAAAGATTTATGATCTGGACGAAGAGATTGTGGATGTGAAAAAGTGGAGTGAGCTTGCGAATGTAAGAGTGTACTATGATTTTTTCAGGAAGCATGAGAATGATTTTGCGGATAGTAATTCAGATTGGAGGGAACAGATATGAATCTTCCGAAAGTGCTGGAAAGCGAGACGGTATATGAGGGAAAGATCACATCGATCCGCCGTGATACGCTGACCCGCGGCGACGGGAAAACGTTTGTCAGAGAGACGGCGGTTTCGGGCGATGCGGTTGGTATTGTTGCGCTGGATGAGAAGGAGCGGGTTCTGCTGATCAGACAGTACCGCCACCCGATGGGGCGGCCGGTGTGGGAGATCCCCGCAGGGCGCATGGACGTAGACGGGGAGACACCGGAGGAGACGGCGCTCCGCGAGCTGAGGGAGGAGACGGATACAGAGGCGGACTCTGTGGAGTTTCTGACTCTTTTCCTGAATTCCGCCGGATGGACGACAGAGCGGACCTATGTTTATCTGGCAAAAGGGCTGAAAGATGTCCCTGAGTTTCAAAGGGAGAACGAGGAGGCCGATATTGAGAAGAAATGGATTCCGCTTACAGAAGCTGCAGAGCTGGTCAGATCAGGAAAGCTGGACGATGCAAAAACCGTGATCGGAATTCTGCTGGCATATGACAAGCAACGCTGACAGGGCGAGATCTGATCCCCTATGATGTGCACTGAGGAATCGGGGGGGGGGCGGTGAGCAAGGAAATGATGTGGGGCAATGACAGGATAAAAAGTCCCGGGAGAGCGATCTTCCGGGACTTTTTGCGCGAAATGCCAGGAGGACGGCCGCCATACCT
>CALWBC010000033.1 GCA_944375755.1 uncultured Mediterraneibacter sp.
ATTTATCTGGAGACAAAAGAGAGACCGAGGTATATTATCAGTGAGAGAACTTATGAAAGGAGTACGGAAAATGGGAATTAAAGTAGGGTTACAGGTATTCAGTATCAGGGAGAGCATGGCAGCGGATCCGGTGTCCGCGATTGAAAACGCTGCCGGAGACGGTTACCGTTATCTGGAAGCGGCCAATCACCGCGCGCTGGAGGATGCCGGTATCGGAGTGGGATTATCCGCGGAAGAACTGAAAAAAATACTGGACGCCACCGGCACGGAGATTATCAGCGCGCATATTTCACCGCTGGATAAAGAAAAATTTAAAGAAGTTCTGGAATATCACGCAAAGATCGGAAATCATAATCTGGTATATCCTGCCGGAACATTTGCGGATTATGATGATCTGATGAGGCAGTGCGAGACGTTTAATGAGTATGGAAAACTGGCGAAAGAATACGGCATGCGGTTTCATTACCACAATCATGCGCATGAATTTATGACAATGGACGGCAGAATGGTTATTGACCTGATGATGAAGAATACGGATCCGGACGCGCTTCTTCTGGAGGTGGATACGTTCTGGGCCATGAGAGGCGGAGTTGATCCTCTGGAGCTGATCCGGAAATACAGAGACAGAATCACACTGCTTCACCAGAAGGATATGTCCGGAAAAAGCGGGTCTCCGGTTAATGTGTTCAGCAGACTTGACCGTGAAGTGTCAGAGGAGCATGTATGCGATTTCAGCTACTGGAAAGGGATGACGGATGAAACGGATTTTGCGGAGATCGGCACCGGCATTATGGACATTCAGAGCATTATCAATCTCGCGAATGAGATTCATACGGTAGAGTATATGATCCTTGAACAGGATTCCACTCAGATGGAGAGTGAGGCGGCTTCCATCAGAAAATCAATGGAAGAATTCAGAAAATTCGAAGGAATTGACTGGAATTAAAAAGAACCTAAATATATTTAAGGATAACCTAAAAATATCACCTTGCCATTTTAAGGGAAAGTGCTATTATAAAGTCATTCGATACAAAGAGGTATATGCAGGAAACGCATAGGCCTCTTTTTTTTATATATTTTTTGATTGATTCGGAAGGTCCGGCTGCAGCGGAACTTCCGAATGTGAATGAACATGGAAGGATAAAAGGAGATGAGAATGTAATGAAGAAACTGGAAGGAAAGACAGCGGTCATTACAGGCGCGTCGAAGGGAATCGGCGAAGGAATCGCCAGAGTCTATGCAAAATACGGAGCAAAATGTGTGCTGGCCGCCAGAGGAGAACAGGTGCTGGCTCTTGCCGAACAGCTCAGAAGTGAAGGGTATGAGGCGATTGGAGTACAGGCTGATGTATCTGATTATGAGAGTGTCAGAAAACTGGTGCAAAAGGCGGAAGATACTTACGGGAGAGCGGATGTGCTTGTCTGCAACGCAGGTGTATGTGTCCTGAAAGATTTTATGGAAGATGATGATTTTAAAAACAGGGATCTGCATTTTGATATCAACATAAAAGGTGTATGGAACACGGTGAAAGTAGTGGTTCCGGGAATGATTGAAAAGGGAGGCGGTTCCGTTGTTATTATGAGTTCGGTTACCGGAGATATGGTTGCCGACCCCGGCGAGGCTGCCTATGCGACATCAAAGGCTGCTCTGGTGGGACTTACCAAGTCTCTTGCAAGGGAATTCGCGGACAAGAACATACGCGTCAACGCGATCTGCCCCGGATATGTGCTGACACCTCTTGTGGAAGGAATGGCAAAGCAGTCCGATCCGGAAAATCCGGCCAGGGCAATTCAGGCAATCGCGGACGCGGTTCCGCTGAAACGTCTCGCGGATCCGTGTGAAGTCGGTGAACTTGCGGCATTTCTTGGAAGCAGCGAATCAAGTTATATTACAGGAACTCAGATTGTGATTGACGGAGGAAGTACTCTTCCGGAAACAACATCGATGGGACAGTGAGAAATTTATGCAGTATGTCATCATTTACGACAGAGAAGGCAGTGTGGGAAAAGAAATAACAAATATGAGCCTGTGGAAGGAACGTCCGGATTTTCATCTGGACAGCAGAATATTGAGAAAATATCCGGAAGTGCTGGAAAGTGTTGAGAGAGACAAACCTGATATTCTGATTCTGGCAGAAGATGAACATGACCCGATGCAGCTTTTTCTGGAGGCGAACAGAAAAACACTGGCAGATATCCATGTCATTGTGATCGGGAGAGAAAAAGATTATGAATCGGTACGTGCCTGCTTCCTGGCAGGGGTATCGGATTATCTGATCCGTCCTCTTGATACGGAGGAGTTAAAAAACTCCATACTCAGAGTCTATGCGGATTTTGGAATTGCCTATGTTGTAAATGAACTTGAGATGAAAACGGAAGCGCTGATCGAAACTGTGTTTCAGGGCGGCGGAGAGGAACATTACATTATCACCAACATCATTGATCAGATATTTCAGGACTGGAAAGAAGATCCTCTCTACTGTCAGGTTGTTTCCGACAAGGCGAAGAAACATATCTATGAAGTGATGAGTGAGAGAAAGCCGTGGATTGAAAAGTTCCTTTACCGGAGTGATTTTACCTATGGATCCGGTTTCTCGCTGCAGACAAGAGAAGAAATAGAGAAGGACTGGCTGCGATGTTTTTCGCAGGCGGCCGCCATTGTAAAAAAATATCAGATGATAGATGACAGGCTGGTATATCGAATTGGAAAGTATGTGATTGTACATGTGGATGAAAGACTGTCGCTTCAGGATGTCGCGGATGGTGTGTTCCTGAATCCAAGTTATATCAGCCAGGTGTTTAAGAAAGTGACGGGAATAAGTTTTTCCGGATTTATGACAGAAGTAAAAATCGACAGGGCAAAGGTGCTGCTCAGAGACAGAAAAATAAGGATCTGTGATGTGGCGGCAACTGTGGGATATGGAAATCCGGAGTACTTTACAAAGCTTTTTCACAGAAAGACAGGATATTCTCCGGCAGATTACCGGAGAATGCTCGAAGAAGAGAGGAGAGACTAACATGACGGTGGAAGAGATTTTTGAACAGACATCCAAACAGGAAGTTTTTGACAAATCCATTGAGTACTGGAACAGTGGAAAAACAAAGGAATGGCTGGATCTGAAAATCGATCTGGTGATCGGAAAAAGAGAGGGATATTACTTCTGGGACATGGACGGCAAGAAGCTGATGGACGTACATATCAACGGCGGAACCTACAGCCTCGGGCACAGGAATCCGGAAGTCATCAGTGCTCTGATTGACGCAACAAAATATGTGGATATCGGAAATCATCATTTTCCCTCCCCGCTGAAAGCAAAACTGGCGGAAACCGTGGTAAAGGCTTCCACAGAAGGGATGAAACATGTGATCTACGGATCCAGTGGAGGCGAGGTTGTTGACCTGGCAATCAAATGTGCCAGGGCGGCAACCGGGCGAAAGAAAGTGATCAGTGTGGAGAACTGTTATCACGGGCATACGGGTCTTGCGGTAGCGGCAGGCGCCGACAGATACTGTCATCTGTTCCACGCGGAACGTCCGGAATTCGTAAAGGTTCCGTTTAATGATGTGAGCGCCATGGAGGCGGCGCTGAAAGAAGGCGACGCGGCATGTGTCATCATGGAGACCATTCCCGCCACTTATGGATTTCCGCTTCCGCAGGAGGGGTATCTTCCGGCAGTGAAAAAACTCTGTGAAACTTATGGAGCTCTCTACATCGCGGACGAGGTGCAGACAGGTCTGATGAGAAGCGGAAAGATGTGGTGCATAGAAACCTATGGAGTGAATCCGGATATTATCGTAACATCCAAGGGATTTTCCGGAGGCATCTATCCCATCTCCGCGGTCATTTTAAATGAAAGGGCTTCCTGGTGGATGACACAGGACGGCAGTGCCCACATGGCCACATTCGGAGGAAGCGAACTGGGATGCGCCTGCGCGCTGAAAGTATTTGAAATCATTCAGCGGGAAGAAACGAAGAAAAACGTTGCGTTTATTTCCGATTATCTGAGAAAGGGGCTGGAAGAGATCCGGAAGGACAACCCGGACACCTTCACCGGAATTCGTCAGAACGGTACGATCATGGGACTGGAATTCGCGGGAAAAGAGGGCGCTGTTTATGTGATGCAGCATCTCTATCAGAATGGTGTGTGGGCGATCTATTCCCAGCTTGATCCTCATGTGCTTCAGTTCAAGCCGGGAATCCTCTGTACAAAAGAGTACTGCGATGAACTGCTGGAGAAGATGGCAAAGGGAATCGGAGAAGCACGGGAGGATATTTTAAAGGAGGCGTGATGCTATGGCATTTGAAAATGTGGAACTGTTTGACCGTATCGCGGAAGATGCTCTGGAAAAATACGGATGGCAGGACAGAGATGAGTCAAAGCTTATCGTTCTCTCCGAAAACGCGACTTATATGGTCAGAAATAAGGAAAATGGAAAGAAAGACGGTGTTCTGCGAATCAGCCGCCCGGGATATCACACACTGAATGAACTGAATTCCGAAATGAAGTGGCTGAAACAGATCAATGATTACACACCTCTTGTGGTGGCAAATCCAATCCGCGGGCTGGACGGGGAAAATATCCAGCAGGTCAGAGGAAAAGACGGAAACAATTATTTCTGCGTGATCTGTGAATATCTGTCGGGAAGCGCGCCGGATGAAAACAATGAGGCTCAGATGGTGCGTCAGTTCCGCTATCTTGGAGAGACGACCGCGTATCTGCACCGGCAGACGGAAATATGGAACGGAACATCCAAACTGGACCGTATGGAGTGGAATTACGACACGATTATCGGGGAACACGCCGCCTGGGGGCGCTGGAATGATTTCCCTGATATGACGCCTGAAGCGGAGGCGCTTCTGACAGAAGTGTCCGGAATCATAAAAAAGAGGCTGGAGCGTTACGGAAAGACGGAAAATAATTACGGCCTGATCCATGCGGATCTGCGCCTGGCCAATCTGCTTCTGGAAGGAGAACAGATCAAGGTAATCGACTTTGATGACTGCGGGTTCGGCTGGCATCTGCATGATCTGGCATCAGCATTGAGTTTTATAGAAGAAAAACCAATCGTTCCCAAACTGGTCAACGCATGGCTCGACGGGTACAAGAAGGTGCTTCCTTTTACGGATACGGATTTTGAGGAGATTGATACTTTTATCATGATGCGCCGCATGCAGCTCACCGCATGGCTGGCAAGCCACAGAGAATCCGGTCCCGTGGCAGAGTTAAGTCAGGGCTGGATGGACGGAACAATCGAACTGGCGGAGAGATATATACGTTTATTTGGATAAATAAAAAATAGAAAAAGAAAAGGAGAGATGAGTTATGAGTGAAACAACGATGAATCATGTCAGTCATTCAGGTACAAAAGCCAGGTCCAATGCATTGTCAAAATCAATGAAACTGGTTTATGTGTACGCCATGGCCACAGGCGCGATATTCACTTTCATGTGTTACTGGGATGGAATCTTCATGTCCTACACAGGACCTGCAACATTCCTGGCATTCGCCCTGATGACCCTGATGGTGCTGCCGACCGCGTTTGTGTATGCGGAATTTTCCACCATGCTTCCGAGTACCGGTTCCTGCCTGGTATTTAATACGGTAGGACTGAACAAACACGCGGGATTCTGGTCAGCCTGGCTGATCATGTGTTCCTGGATCGCGGTTCCGGCGGCAGGAGTTCTGGGAATCCTGGAATGGCTGAGGTATCAGTTCGGACTGAATACATCAGGCAGATCGGGAATCATTATAGGAATCATTATTCTCTGCGCATGGTGTGGACTGAGCATGTGTAAGAATGTAGTTGCCGGAAAAGTACAGTCGTTTATGCTCTTTGCAGGAATCGCGGGAGTTCTTATCTGTGCGCTGCTGTTCCTGTTCAGCGGACACTGGAGCCTTTCCAATTTTGCAGGTTTCTTCTCAAGCAGCAATGCGAAACAGTGGGGCGGTTCCTTTGGAACCGGTATTGCATGGGTGGTAGGATGTTCCTTCATGATTACACCGTATTTCGGATTTGAGACTGTGCCGGCAATGGTTGAGGAAGGCGACTTCCCGATCAAGGATCAGAAGAAAGCAATCCTCGGTTCTGTTCTCACATGCGGCGCTATTTACGTGATTTTCTTCTTCTGCCTGGCAGGCGTAATGCCGTGGGCACAGCTGACAAACGGCGGTGACTGCCATCCGTTCATCACATTTGAGGCACTGGAGTATGTGTTCGGTCCGAAGATCGCATGGTTCATATTCGTTATGGGAATTGTCGGAGTTGTGTTCCCGATCGGTACTTCCGTACTTGGATTCTGGTATTCAGGCGTGCGTATGATCTATGCGATGGGACGTCAGAATTTCCTGCCGAAACAGTTCTCATATACGAACAGATACAACCAGCCCATACTGCCGAATATCCTGATTCTGATTGTAAGCATTGGATTTATCACAATGCAGAGTATTACAGCATTCTTCGACCTGATGGCCTTTGCCTGCTCGCTGTGTTATGTGATTACGTCCATATCCGCTCTGGTGACAGAGAAGAAACATCCGGAGTGGGAGAGACCGTACCGCTGCAGCAGAGGCATGAAGATTGCATCCATGATTATCATGGCTGTTGTCGCTTTCTTCTGTACCATCGGAATCGGAACAAGAACCTGGCTCGGATTCGCGGGATATATCGCAGTGGGACTTGTACTCTGGATCTATATGATCGCAATCAAGTGGCCGAAGGAAAAAGTCTGGATGAAGACACCGGATGGAGAAATGGAATTCTAAAAAGCTGATCTGACATAATTATGAAAGAAAGTCAGAGGAGGAGTATTGTGAAAGAACTGGAAATTGTAATCAAACCTGAAAAACTTGAAAATCTGAAACGCATACTGGACGTGGAGGGAGCAAGAGGAGTGATGATCACTACGATTTTCGGATACGGACATCAGAAAGGAACCGGACAGGTATATACAAGAGATGATAATCCGGGGATTAATCTTCTTCCGAAGCTGTGCGTCAGAACGGTTGTGCAGGATGATATTGTGGAAAAGATCGTTGAACGGGTACTGCGGGAACTGAACAGCAGCAGTTTCGGAGACGGGAAAATCTTTATCAAAAACGTGGAGGACGCAGTGAAGATCCGAACAGGAGAGCGGGGAGATGAGGCACTGTAGAAAAAAGCGTATTGCAAAATCAATTGTATAATGCTATCTTTGAAGACATCTTGGACAGATCGTTTCTGTCCCGGGTGTCTTTTCGATGTTCAAAAAGTTCAAAGGGCGGCATCGCCAGGTAATCCAGAAGTGTGAAAATTACAGTTTACTATGTTCTCTTTTTCTGCCAAAAGAAGAAAAACGGGCCGTTATTCGATGGTGTCATTTTTATTGTACACCTCATGTTATATCCTGAGTATAGAGTAAAAATCCTGAAAACAGTAAGAAAGAGGAGAAAAGGTATGAAAGGATATAATACAGAGAATGGATACATGGGATATGTTAACGGAGAATATCAGCTTTTTGCGAGTGAGGCTGATTACAGAGAGTGGATGGAGGAGTAGAATGGGTCCGGATTTTGATTGGCTTTCGGATGTGATATACTGAAACGGAGATCACTGAAAAACAGTACGCTGAAAGGAAGTCGTATTATGCCAAAGGGAACCAATCAGAAATTCAAACTGTATCGTCTGGCGCAGATTATGCTGGAGCTGACGGACGAGGAGCATTTTATTACGATGCCCGAGATCATCTCGGAACTGGAGAAATATGGAATTACAGCGGATCGGAGAACTATATATACGGATCTGAAGGATCTGGAACAGCTGGGAATTGAAGTGGAAGGAGAGCCGGATAGAGGCAGATATCATTATCATGTTGCGGAGCGGCAGTTTGAACTGCCGGAGCTGAAACTTCTTGTAGATTCCATTCAGGCGTCGAAGTTTATTACAGAACGCAAATCAAATGCATTGATTAAAAAACTGGAGAAAATGGTAAGCAGATATGATGCGGTAAAACTGCAGCGTCAGGTGTATGTTTCCGGAAGGATAAAGACCATGAATGAAAGTATTTATTATAATGTGGATGCGATCCATAATGCGATTTCAAATGACCGGAAGATTAAATTTCAGTATTTTCAGTGGAACGTGAAAAAAGAGATGGAACTGCGCCATGGAGGGACATATTATCATATCAGTCCATGGGGCCTTTCGTGGGATAATCAGAATTATTATCTGATTGGGTACGATTCGGCCGCGGAGAAAATCAAGCATTACCGTGTAGACAAGATGCTGCATATTCGTATGTCTGATGAAAAGCGCGAAGGAAGAAAACACTTTAGAAAACTGGATATGGCTGAGTACTCAAGAAAAAGCTTTGGGATGTTCGGAGGAAGGGAGCGTCAGGTAAAACTACGGGTGGAAAACAGCCTGGCCGGAGTTATTATTGACCGGTTCGGTAAAGATGTGATGATGGTTCCCGCAGATGAAAATTATTTTACCGTTTGGGTTGATGTGCTGGTAAGCCCTCAGTTTTTCGGATGGGTGTTCTCTCTGGGAGAAGGAATAGAAATTGTTTCACCGGATGAAGTGGTGGAAGAGATGAAACAGAAACTGAAAGGAATGATGCGGAAATACGGATATTCCGGTGAAGCGTGAACTGCAGAACCAGATTAGTATGAGAAGCAACAGGGTGCGGCAGCGGGGAACGGTTGTGAACGGCAATGTGATTGAAGAGAAGGGAAGAAAGTATGAATTATCTGGTAATTGATTTGGAAATGTGTGGCGTACCGCAGACATATAGATCAGAAAAATATAAATATTCTAACGAAATTATTCAGATAGGAGCAGTCCTTCTGAATCAGAAGTTTGGACAGGCTGAAACGTTCGCTCAGTTTGTGCATCCGGAATACGGGGTTCTGGATCATTTTATCTCCGATCTCACGGGGATTGAGAACAGACAGCTGAAAAACGCTCTGCCGTTGAAAGAAGTATTACACGGGCTTACCGAATGGATCGGAAATCGGCCGTATAAAGTTTATGCCTGGAGTGAAAATGATTATTGCCAGCTGAAAAGAGAAGTGCGATGTAAAGAGATCAGGGATCCGGCTATACAGAAATTTATGAGTCAAAAGAACTGGATTGATTATCAGGATGTTTTTGTCAAAAGGTATCAGTTCACCAGAGCTGTCGGGCTGGATGAAGCACTGATGCTCTGTGATATACAGCCGGACGGAAAGTTTCATAACGGGCTGGATGATGCATTGAACACGGCAAAGATTATAGAAAAGCTGGAGATGAATCCGGGATATCAGATACAGAATTACGAGAGAGAGGCAGGGATACCTCCGGAACATCTGAAATTCTCTATGAGAGAGCTGTTTGCGAATCTGGGGTTTTAGAAACTGACGACCAGATGATTATTATCTATAAATGTTTTTTATAGATAATAAGTATTTTAAATTTCACATTTGCGAAATACCGAGCTAAAATTTCTATGGACAGAAAATAAGGATACGAACAGTTTTGTGATAAACTGTTCAAAAACTAATTTACAGGAGGTGCTCATGAAAATGCCGGAAGGTTTCAGAAAAGAAGAGCTGCTTTTCATGACAAAGAAGATTGGTCTGAATCTGTCAGCACAGCTGGAACTGAGTTTAAAGAGCAGGAGTATAACCGGTGTTCAGGTTTATTTTCTTGTCTACATACTGAGACATCATCCGAATGGCACGTATCTTACGGTACTGTGCCGTGAGATCGGATTGTCGAAGGCTACGATGTCAGCTTTGATTAAAAAACTGAGAGAAAAAGATTATCTTTATTTTCATGAAGAGCCGGACGATGTCCGGAAAAAGAAGATTCTGCCAACAGCAAAACTGATTGCCGAGGGAGATGAATTTCTGCAGAAAGCAGGAGAGCTGGAGGCACAGATCTGCAGTGCTCTTGACCCGCAGGAACAGGTTCAGCTGTGGAATCTGGAAAAGAAATTGATCGGTCGTTTTGCTGAAATGGATCAGAATGAGAAAACAGACAGGAGGTATATCAACAGTGAGAAAAGTATTACAACAGCTGGGGAAGTATAGGCGGGACACCTTTCTCTGTATCGGCCTGACCGCTCTTGAGGTAGTTATGGAAATACTGATGCCCTTTGTCACGGCAATTATTATCGACAGAGGACTGGAGGCAGGCAATCTTTCGGTTGTTTACCGTTATGGTGCCCTTATGGTGGCTATGGCATTCCTGAGTCTGGCTTTCGGAGCATTTGCAGGAAAGAATGCAGCCAGTGCTGCTTCCGGATTATCGGCGAATCTGCGTGAAGCAATCTATGCCAATATTCAGACATTTTCATTTTCAAATATTGACAAATTCAGTGTTCCCGGTCTGGTTACACGTATGACAACAGATATCACCAATGTACAGAACGCATACATGATGGTGATCCGTGTGGCGGTCAGGGCGCCTTTGAATCTGATCTTCAGCTTTGCCATGTGTATGATCATCAATCGACAGCTCAGCGCAATGTTTCTGATCGCGGTTGTGTTCCTGGTGATTGTGATCGGATCGATCATGGTAGTCACACTGAAAATATTCAGACAGGTATTCCGCAGATATGATGACCTGAACGCAAGCGTCCAGGAAAATGTAACTGCAATTCGTGTTGTTAAGGCATTTGTACGTGAAGATTATGAGAATGTGAAATTCTCAAAGGCATCCAAGATGCTTTATGATCTTTCTGTAAAAGCAGAAGGTCTGCTGGCGTTTAATAACCCGGCCATGATGGTTGCGGTTTATTTCTGCATCATCTCCGTATCCTGGTTCGGCGCGCAGTTTATCGTCGGCGGTACTCTGACAACAGGAGATCTGACCAGTCTGTTCAGCTATATCATGGCGCTGCTCATGAGTTTGATGATGCTGTCCATGGTTGTTGTTATGATCAGTATGTCCATGGCAAGTATCCGACGTATCGGTGAAGTGCTCAGCGAGAAGCCGGACCTGACAGATCCGGAGGATCCGGTAATGAGCGTGGCTGATGGAAGCATCGACTTTAATCATGTGAATTTCTCTTACAAACACGGAAGCGGAAAGAACGCACTGTCCGATATTGACCTTCACATCAAGAGTGGAGAGACCGTCGGAGTAATCGGAGGTACCGGAAGCGGAAAGAGCAGTCTGGTGAATCTGATCTGCCGTCTGTACGATGTGGATAGCGGCTCCGTATGTGTAGGCGGTGTGGACGTACGTAAGTATGATACGGAAGTCCTGAGAAATCAGGTATCCGTAGTTCTTCAGAAAAATACGCTGTTCTCGGGAACGATTCTTGATAACCTGCGCTGGGGAAATCCGGACGCAACGGAAGAAGAATGTATCGAGGCATGTCAGGCGGCGTGCGCGGATGAGTTTATCGACCGTATGCCGGATGGATATGAGACAAAGATAGAACGCGGTGGGTCCAACGTATCCGGAGGACAGAAACAGCGTTTGTGTATTGCGCGTGCGCTGTTAAAGAAGCCGAAGGTACTGATTCTGGATGATTCCACAAGTGCGGTGGATACGGCAACCGATGCGAGCATCCGGGCTGCATTTGCAAAGAAGATTCCGGGTACAACAAAGATCATTATCGCGCAGCGTGTCTCCAGTGTGGAATCCGCGGACAGAATTCTTGTGCTGGATGACGGAAAGATCGATGCTTTTGATACTCATGAAAATCTGCTTAAGAGCAATGCAATTTACCAGGAAATCTACAATTCACAGCTCGAAGGCAGCGGCGATTTCGATCAGCCGGCCTGAAATCTGAAAGGAGGAAATCTGATCTATGAACGAGAAAATGAATGAGAAGAAATCAGGCGGCCGTGCAAATACAGCGACAAAGCTGATCAACAGGGTCATCCGATATATGCTTCATTACTATAAAATTCCGTTTTTAATTGTGATTGCCTGCATTCTGATTACGGCGATTGCAACAGTGGTAGGAGCTACCTTCCCACAGAAGCTGGTAGATGACTACATTACCCCCATGCTTCAGAATGGTTCCGATGATTTCAGCGGACTGGCTTCCGATCTGTTCCGTCTGGCATGTATTATGGGAATCGGTGTTATCACAGCGTTTTCATACAACAGGATCATGGTAAACGTCAGCCAGGGAACCATGCGTCACTTACGAGACGATCTGTTCCGCAGGATGGAAGCTCTGCCGATCAAATATTTTGACACCCACGCGCACGGCGATATCATGTCGGTTTACACGAACGACGTGGATACACTCAGACAGCTGTTAAGCCAGAGTATCCCGCAGATTATCAATTCCGTGATTACAATGGCAGCAACACTGATTACGATGATTATCCTGAATCCGGCGCTTACCGTGATCTCCATACTGACAGCATGCGTTATGCTTTTAGTGACGTCAAACTTCTCAAAACTTTCAGGAAGATACTATGTCCGCCAGCAGATCGATCTGGGTGCGGTAGACGGTTTTATCGAGGAGATGCAGGACGGACAGAAAGTTGTCAAGGTATTCTGCCATGAGCAGACTGCCATGAAAGATTTTCATGAGGTAAACGAAAGACTCAGAAACAGTACGAATAAGGCAAACAGATATGCAAACCTGCTGATGCCGATTAATGCCAATATCGGCTGGATCAGCTACGCGCTTGTAGCTATTATCGGAGCAATCCTCGGAATCAACGGTCTCGCAGGTGTGACAATCGGTACGGTCGTGACATTTGTAGGACTTAACAAAAGCTTTACGAACCCGATTACACAGGTCAGCCAGCAGATCAACTTTGTGGTAAACGCAGCTGCCGGAGCACAGAGAGTGTTTGATCTGATGGATCAGGAACCGGAAATGGATGAAGGATATGTAGAACTTGTCAATGCAAAAGAGGACGAGAATGGCAATCTGACAGAATCACCTACAAGAACCAACGTGTGGGCATGGAAACATCCGCATAAGGCGGAGGGAACCGTTACCTATACGAAACAGGAAGGCGCGGTTGTTTTCGATGATGTGGACTTCGGATATAACGAAGATAAGATTGTTCTTCACAATATCAGTCTGTACGCAAAACCGGGACAGAAGATCGCCTTTGTCGGGGCTACAGGAGCCGGAAAGACAACGATCACAAACCTGATCAACCGATTTTATGATATCGCGGACGGAAAGATCCGGTACGATGGAATTAACATTAACAAGATAAAGAAACAGGATCTGAGAAGATCTCTTGGTATGGTACTTCAGGATACCCATCTGTTTACCGGAACCGTAATGGATAACATCCGGTACGGAAAACTGGACGCCACGGATGAAGAATGTATCAAGGCGGCAAAACTTGCCAATGCGGACGGATTTATCCGCAGACTGCCGGATGGTTATGACACGATGCTGACCGGAGACGGAGCCAACCTGAGTCAGGGACAGAGACAGCTCCTTGCCATTGCGAGGGCCGCAGTTGCGGATCCGCCGGCACTGATTCTCGATGAGGCGACCTCATCTATTGATACCCGTACGGAGAAACTGGTTCAGGCAGGTATGGACGCTCTGATGAAAGGACGTACAACATTTGTTATTGCCCACCGTCTGTCCACGGTCAAAAACTCAGACTGTATCATGGTTATGGAACAGGGACGTATTATCGAAAGAGGTACGCATGATGAACTGATCGAGGCAAAAGGTAAATATTATCAGTTGTATACAGGAAATTTTGCATCGTAGAACAGCTATTTAATTCATTAACGCACGATTTTGAAATAGCCGAAACCGGGGGAATTTCAGAACGTATTTCTGCGGAGATGGAGATGTGTACGGGTTCCGCTCCAGGAAATAAGTGCAGCTAAAAGTTCCGGGTGCGGACTAAATGCAAAGACTGCCGGCGGAGAACTCGCTTACGCTCAGACAACTCCGCCGCCAGCCTTAACGTCCGCGCCCGGAACTTTAAGATGCACTGGATTTCCTTCCGAAGTCACCCTCCCACATCTCCATCTCCGCAGAAAAGGTATTGAAATAGGGCTGGTTTCGTAATCTTTCAAATGGGGAAGTAAATGAATAAACAGCTGTAAGAAAACAAGGCGCGGCCGGAAGATACTGGAGATTTCAGTATCTTTCAGCCGCGCCGTTTCTTCTTTTTACAGCCTGTTTGGTTGATTGACAGGAAGGTTTCTGTTGGAAACAACAGCCATCGACGCGTTTTCCCGATCGGATGCAACAGTTCCCTGCTTTTGAACGTCCCCCAATCGAAAAACTCATCTCGTCCGTATTTTGTTTCCATCAGAAACCGTCCCGTTAATAAATTAAATAGCTGAATAATTAATCGGTGAAAATTGAAAAAAACAGTTGAAATTTCCATGGAAAAGAGATATAATAGTTAAGGCTCATCGAAGATAAGCCAGATGCCGGAATAGCTCAGTCGGTAGAGCACTTCACTCGTAATGAAGGGGTCGTCAGTTCAAGTCTGATTTCCGGCTTAAGTAAAAAGAAGCGCAATCCCAGTGTTTTCAATGGATTGCGCTTTTTCTTATATACAGATACCTTGCGGCTAGGGGCTCAAGTCTCCTAGACATATGTGGGGCGGCATATCATCAACGGCAGATGTGCAGGGGAACGCCCTGGGTTCCGGTTCGACTCCGGGTGCTACGCTTCAAAAATATTTTAAAAACTTCCTGAAAAGTATTAACATATGGTTAACCCCATGATAGTATATACTTGTAAGGAGGTGAGATACAGATGGGTAAGCGGAAACAAAGAAAAAAGAAAAACTCCATCGACTGGATTGAAGTGCTGGTTCAATCAATCGTAGGAGTTGTTTCTGGAGTAATAAGTGGTGTAATTACTTGGCTTATTACAAAAAACTGAATGAGAGGGGCGAAAGCCATTCTCTAAAATAAATATATCATAATCGCTCATCTGTGTAAAGCTATGAAAATTGAGATAATTGTAGCCGTTGTAGTAGCTGTGATTTCAGGATTGATAGCAGGAAAAGTATATCGGAAGTGGAGGGATAACAATGCCAAAAGGTAAGCCGAATCCACAGACAATCGCAACTGAAAAATATCAGAAAAAAGCTGGTTATATGACAAAAGGTTTTAAGATCAAGCGGGAGATTGCGGAACAGTTCGAAGATGCCTGCCAAAAGGCTGGAGTCAGTCAGGCGGGACAGATTACGAAGCTTATGCAGGAGTTTATTGAACAGGTAAATAATGAATGATGATAGAAGCATCTGGCATTAGCCGGGTGCTTTTATTATGTCCAATTCCAGGGAGAGACCACATGACAGAAAAAGAAGAAAAAAAGTTTTACAATTCAGCAGACTGGAAGCATAAGAGAATCTGCATATTAGAGCGTGATCATTATGAATGTCAGGACTGAATGCCAGTACGAAAGACGGAAAAAAAGACACTGGAGGATGTGCCGGAGAAGCTGAAGGAAGAGGTGCAGCAGATAATGGCAGAGACGGAGGAAACACAGGAATAAATGGAAGATGTACTGCTTGAAACATATACCATTGTACTGCCCGTTTTTCTGGGATACATCGTCTGGCTGTTGAAACGTCAGAATAAGAAACGTGATGCTAATAGTAAGGAGGTTATGCTTCTTTTGCGGGTACAGCTCATAGAATATCACGAGGGATGGACAGCACGGGGGGATGTTACGAAACACGGGATTGAGAACTTTCTGGAGATGTATAATGCCTACCATGCGCTTGGAGGAAATGGGATGGTGACACATCTGCTGGAAGAAGTGGAAGAATTACCTATTAAAAAATAAAGTGGAGGATTGAGAATGGAGCAGATTATGAATTATGTGAAACCGGAACTTGTAGTTGTGGCGATAGTACTCTATTTTATCGGAATGGGACTGAAGAAGACTGAGAAGGTTTCTGATAAGTACATTCCATTGATTCTGGGCGGAATCGGTATTGTGCTGTGTGCGGTGTGGGTGCTTGCCACTTGCACGCTGGGGAGCGGCCAGGATATTGCGATGGCAGTATTTACAGCGATTGTCCAGGGCGTTCTTGTGGCAGGTTTAAGTACTTATGTGAACCAGATTGTGAAGCAGGTGAAAAAAACGGAATAATACGTATAAATATGTGTGAATTCTATTGACATACGTGTGAATACGTATGATTATAAAGCCATGAAAGGAGGATACAATGAAAACATCGGAGCTTGTGAAGAATCCTAAAGGATGCGGGGCTGAGATAAGCCCTGATCCTGTTTGATATAAAGGAGGTCAATAGAATGGCAAAATATGTATATCCGGCAGTTTTTTCACCGGAAGAAGAGGGGCAGTATTCGGTATACTTTCCAGACTTAGATGGATGCTACACATGCGGAGATAATCTTCAGGATGCTATCATAATGGCAGAGGATGTGCTGGCTTTCTATCTTTACGATGAAGAGAAAAAAGGAAATACGATACCGGAACCAACACCGATTAAACAGGTGGAATTAAATGAAAATGAGTTTGTAAACTATGTTGCCTGTGATACAAGAGAATATGCAAAAATGCATAATAACAAGGCGGTGAAGAAAACGCTTACGATTCCCGAGTGGCTGAATGAAGAAGCAACCGCGATGGGAGTAAACTTTTCCCAGGTGCTACAGGAAGCACTGATGAATAAGGTAAACGCGGGAAAGTAAAAGAAATATCTATAAATTAAGAGGACGTGTAACAGCGCCCTCTTTTTGTTGTAAGGGCAAGGCCCTGTTTTCAAGGGGCTGCGCTTTTTTGCAATGACGCCCTCATCGCAGATTCTCATGGTTCTGTCTGCGGCAGCGCTTTACTAATGCTCTACCGGATAGTATAATAATTCGAGTAATATGAATTCTGTAGGAAAAGGAGGAACAGAGATGAAACCATCAGAAGAAACCGTACGGCTGTTCCGGAATGACCGTTTTGCCACGGAGAATGGCGCGGCAATTGATGAGGTGGGGGATCACTATGCAAAGTGCAGTCTCATACTGGAAGACAGGCATCGCAATGCAATGGGAGCTGTGATGGGCGGAGTTTATTTCACTCTTGCTGATTTCGCTCTGGCTGTGGCATGTAACTGGCAGGAAATGGAAAGTGTGACGCTGAATTCAGATATTGCATATCTGTCCTCGGCAAAAGGAGATAAGCTGACGGCTGAAGCTGTGTGTGTAAAGAACGGGAGAACAACCGGCTATTATCGGATTGAAGTGAGGGATGAGAAGGATAATCTGGCGGCCGTTGTGAATTCGACTACATGCCGCGTCAGAAAATAGATGGTCTGTATTATCGAGAAATATGATATGCCGGAAGGGGCGCAAGTTGATCCGTCCGGCGGATAAGGAGGAAGAAAAATGGAAAAATCAAAGGTATATTTTACTGATATGAGAGCACTGCCTGGAACCAATCTCCCGGAGAAGCTGAAAAAACTGATCCGGCGGGCCGGTATTGGAACGATTGATTTTGATCGGAAAATAACTGCCATCAAGATGCATTTCGGGGAACCGGGAAATCTGTCATTTCTCCGTCCGAACTATGCAAAAGCGGTTGCGGACGTGGTGAAAGAGCTGGGCGGCCGTCCTTTTCTGACAGACTGCAATACACTGTATGTAGGGCGGCGGAAAGACGCGCTTGAGCATCTGAGCGCGGCCTATGAGAACGGATTTAATATTCTGTCTACCGGATGTCATGTCATTATTGGCGATGGACTTAAGGGGACGGATGATGTCAGCGTTCCGGTAGAGGGCGGTACTCTGGTCAAAGAGGCAAAGATCGGACGTGCGATTATGGATGCGGACGTATTTATCAGCCTCAGTCATTTCAAGGGGCATGAGCTGACCGGTTTTGGCGGATGTTTCAAGAATATCGGCATGGGATGCGGAAGCCGTGCCGGCAAGATGGAGCAGCACAACAGTGGAAAGCCCTCTGTTGATCAGTCACTCTGTGTGGGATGCCGGATCTGTTCCAAAAACTGCGCGCATGGAGCTATTTCCTATACGGATAACAAGGCATCGATTGATCATTCAAAATGTGTCGGATGCGGCAGATGTCTGGGCGCCTGCAATCTGGATGCTATTTACAATGAGAATGAATCTGCAGTGAAGGATCTGAACTACAAGATGGCAGAATACACAAAAGCCGTAGTGGACGGACGGCCTGCATTCCATATCAATCTTGTGATTGATGTATCTCCTTACTGTGACTGCCATCCGGAAAATGACGTGCCGATTCTTCCGGATGTGGGAATGTTTGCCAGCTTTGATCCGGTAGCGCTTGATCAGGCGTGTGCGGATGCGTGCAATGCCTGTCAGCCGGTGAAAGGAAGTATTCTGGATGAGCATATCCATGAAGACGGATTCTGTGATCACCATGATCACTTCACCAATACAACACCGGAAAGTGAGTGGGAGAGCTGTCTGGAACATGCGGTGGAGCTTGGACTTGGAAGCAGGGAATATGAGCTGATTAAAGTAAGATAAACACAGAAATGTGTGGAAAACTGTCAGCGAAAAGAAGTGAGAGGTGGAATAACTTCCGCTGGCTGTGAACTGTGAAAAAAAGATCAAACAGGAAAAT
>CALWBC010000034.1 GCA_944375755.1 uncultured Mediterraneibacter sp.
AGATTTTTTATTATATAAAAGAGAATGTCGATGCGGTCAGAGATGACCTTGCGCTGATGGTCTCAGGAATACCGGTTCGGGCAAAGGTGAGGGAATATGCGGCTACGTCCATGAATCTCAGGACAAAGGATGAGATATTCTCGGCTATGGTGGTCTATGGCTTCTTGAATTATGAGGAAGGGTATGTGTCGATTCCAAACAAGGAACTTATGGATAAATTTTCGGATATGCTGCAGAAGGAACCATCGTTGGGATATGTTTACCGTCTGGCGGCTGAATCGGCCAGAATGCTCCAGGCCACCAGGAATGGCGACACGGACACGATGACGGAAATCCTGGAATATGCGCATAACACGGAAAGCCCGCTTTTAAATTATAATAATGAGACAGAGTTGACTATGATCGTGAATATGGTATATCTCTCTGCAAGAGATACCTATACGATGGAGAGGGAAGATAAAGCGGGAACCGGGTATGTGGACTTTATTTTTTATCCGAACAATGGAAAGGATGACTGCATTATTCTGGAACTAAAGGCTGGTTCTACCGCAGAAGAAGCGATAAAGCAGATCAAGGACAGGAACTATGCGTTGAAATTCCAGGGAAAACTCGGGGAGGAACCAAAGTATACCGGGCGGATCCTTGCTGTGGGGATTGCGTATGACCGGGAGACGAAGAAACATCAGTGTGTTGTAGAGCCGCTTCGGGGAAAAATGTAAACAGTATTTATAAAAAATATGTGTCAGAAAATCTGCTATGCGGAATATAAAAATCTGCATAGCAGATTTTTACTGTTTGTCATCCTCAATTTCCCCCGCAGAATTAAGAGAATGGTAATCGGCAATAATCTTTTCAAATGTAATCTGTTCCAGACTTTCTTTTAAATCATTCCGGATTTCCCGGTAAGAAAGATCCAGAACGTTATGAATATTCTGCCCGACAGGACACAGAGAAGACGGTGATGGGTGAATGCCGATCAGTTTGGTCAGAAAATCCGGTTCAAGGGCTTTGCATATGCGGTACAGATTAATTTCACCGGCCGGACAATTCATCGTTGCGCCGCCTGTCCCGTATTTTACGGATATAATTCCATCCTTTTTTAAAGCGCTCATGATATTGCGGATCGTAACCGCATTAATGCCTGTGGAAAGAGATAAGAGTTCGCTCGTTACTTTCGTTTTTGTTCCGTATTCATTAATAAAGAGAAGACAGTGGAGCGCAACGGAGCATTTTGTACTGATATGCATAAAGTCTCACTTCCTTTACAGATTTCTTTTATATTATAGTGGAAAAAAACAAAGCTGTAAATAATACAAAGCCCCGACCTGTAAATGTTGACATTACACCATGTGCGGATTATAATTAAAACCGAGGTGTAAAATTAAATATTACAGGAGAGATTACTATGCGAGTTTTTCAGATTGTTTTCAGTCCTACCGGAGGGACGCAGAAGGTTACGGACATCATTACATCAGAATGGGGAAAGCCTGTTGAGAAAATTGATTTATCAGATCCTGAAGCGGATTTTTCCGCAGTCAGTCTTGAGAAAGGCGATGTTGCGGTAATCGCTGTTCCTTCTTTTGGAGGACGTGTGCCATCTCTGGCTACAGAGCGGCTTGAAAAAATCCACGGAAATCAGGCTGCGTGCGTGGCTGTTTGTGTATATGGAAACCGGGCGTATGAGGATACCCTGATTGAACTGACCGATACCGCGGAGAAAAGCGGATTCAGGGTGATTGCCGGGATAGCTGCCATCGCCGAGCACTCCATTATGCATCAATATGCAACGGGACGGCCGGATGAGCAGGATAGAAGCGAATTGCAGAACTTTGCTGACAAAATCCTTGTTAAAATAAATGACGGCCTTTCGGATATGTCAACGCCGCAAATACCGGGAAATCATAGCTATAAGAAAGCCGGAGGAGCAGGTCTGGTTCCAAAGGCGGATCACACATGTAATGCTTGCGGACTCTGTGCTGAAAAGTGTCCGGCACAGGCCATCAGCAAGGAGAACCCCAGGGAAACAGACGGGAAAAAATGTATTTCCTGTATGCGCTGTATCGAGATTTGTCCGCAGTCGGCCCGTAAGGTGAACGGCGCCATGGTTGCCGTAGCGGCAATGGCGATCAAGAAAGCATGTTTAGAAAGAAAGAACAATGAACTTTTCCTGTAAAACCGAATCATGAATCAGACTCCTCATTTTTGCGTATGCATTCAACTGCAAATACGGCAAAAATGAGGAGTTTTTTGTGGAGAGACTGATCCGGTTTTACATCTTTGAAAAAGAAAACACATTTCAGAACTATCTTTTCAATTCCCACGATTGTTATACATAATAGAAAGAAACGTTTCTATCTGATTAGGCGGGAAAGGAGACCTATGTGGATGCGGATTTTCTGTTAATCAAAAGAATGAAGCAGGGGGATGAGGACGCTTTTGACGTGTTCATCCGCAGGTATTACGAGGATATTCTCAGATACTGTGCTTACCGCTGCGCGGATACGGGATGTGCGGAAGATCTGACACAGGAGACCTTTGTCCGCTTTTTTGAAAAGCTGTCCGATTACCGGCATATGGGAAAGGCGGAGAACTACCTCTACACGATTGCGGGCAATCTCTGCAGAAATGCATATAAAAAGCAGACCGGCATTCCGGTGGAGGATGAGAGCCTTGCCCGGCAGACGGCGCCGGGAAATGATACGGATGCGGTGATTGACAGGGTAATGATGGAGTGGGCCATAGCGCAGCTGCCGCAGGAGCAGCAGGAAGTGATTGACCTGTATTATTTCCGGGAAATGAAGCTTCGGGAGATCGCGGCAGTGCTGCATATTGGCCCGCCCCTTGTGAAATACCGGCTAAGGCGGGCGAAGGGCCGGCTGCAGGAGCTTCTGGGAAAGGAGGAGATGAGTGATGGATCTGGACAGACAGATGAAAATTTATAAAGAAAGAATGGTCACGGTGCCGGATGAGAATCGAATCCGGGAGGCTGTGAATGCTTCCGTAGAGAGCTTTTTTCGCGCGGAGGCCGGCAGGATGCTGGCATATCATTCCTTTCTGTATCTTCAGCTGCAGCTGATAAGAAAGCGGTGGTGGGTGATTCAGGCGGCGGTGCTGGCGGGACTGTGGATGCTTCTGCCACTGGCGGAAAGTGAGACCTATATCTGCCGAACTCTGGGAATCGGAGGAACCCTGTTTATGATCCTGATGATCCCTGAACTGTGGAAAAATCGGACAAATCAGAGCATGGAAGTGGAAACTGCGGCCTATTATGACCTCTGCCGTGTGTATGCGGCGCGGATGCTGCTGTTCGGCGGCGCGGATATACTGCTCATCACAGCATTTGGCAGTGCTGCGGTGGTTTCCCTGCAGATTTCTCTGGAAGATCTTCTGATTCAGTTTCTGTTTCCGGTGACAGTCACGGCGTGTATCTGTTTTGGAGCTCTTGGCAGCAGGTATCTGCTGAGTGAGGCGTCAGCGGTCGGAATGTGCATTCTGTGGAGTGCCGTCTGGTGGTGTATCCTTATGAATGAGCGGGTATACGCGCTTCTGACGGTTCCGGTCTGGGGAATGCTTCTGGCGGGAGCGGCAGTGTTTCTTATCTTTGTGGTGTGCCGGGCGATCAGGCAGTGCGGCAGTATATGGGAGGTGAGTCCGGATGGAACTGAGATTGAATAACCTGACGAAACAGTTTGGCGACTTTACGGCAGTGGACCACGTCAGTCTGACGATGTCCAGCGGTGTTTACGGCCTGCTGGGAGTCAACGGCGCGGGGAAGACGACGCTGATGCGGATGATCTGCACCCTGCTTCGCCCCACCGGCGGGCAAATACTCTGCGGGGGCAGAGACATTTTTAAACTGGACGGGGATTACCGGAAGATTCTGGGATACCTGCCCCAGGACTTTGGATTTTATCCGGAGTTCACAGTGAAGGATTATCTGCTCTATGTTTCCGCTCTGAAAGGACTCCGGCCGGCGGTGGCGAAGAGAAGGGTAAGGGAGCTGGCGGAAGGAGTGGGACTCTCGAAGCACCTGAATAAAAAGATGAAGAAGCTCTCCGGCGGCATGAAACGGCGAGCCGGAATCGCCCAGGCCATGCTTAACGACCCGAAGATCCTTGTCCTGGATGAGCCTACCGCAGGACTTGATCCCAATGAGAGAATCCGCTTCCGGAATCTGATCAGTGAACTTTCCGAGGACCGGCTGGTTCTGCTTTCCACCCATATCGTCTCAGATGTGGAATATATCGCCAATGAGATCCTGCTCATGGGAGAGGGAAAGATTCTCCATCAGGGGACTGCGGATGAGCTGATTGACTCCATGCCGGAACGGGTGTGGAAGTGCCGGGCGGAGAAATCAGAAGTACCGGCCCTGATGAAAAAATACCGGGTGTCAAACATCCGGTCCGAGGCGCATGGGGCGGAGCTGCGCATCATTTCCGGGGAGAAACCTTCCACGGATGCGGTCCCCGAAGAAGCGGCGCTGGAAGATGTATTTCTCTATTACTTCGGAGAGAAAGGAGTGGATGACAGTGCTCTTATATGAACTGAAAAAAGTGCTGGGGAAAACGGTCAATAAAGTGGCGCTCCTTCTTCTTCTGGCAGCCCTTGTGATTGTCTCGACTCTGGCCATCGGCGGGGTCTCCTATACGGAACCTGACGGCAGCAGCATCTCAGGCATGGCGGCCGCCAGACAGCTGGAAAAAGTGAAAAAGCAGTGGGAAGGGTACATTACGGAGGATGTGCTCAGAGCTGTAATCGAGGCAAACGATGCAGTCAATCAATCCCCGGAATATCAGTCTGATGATGTGACGGAAAACAATATGGCGTATTCCAGAAAGCAGGGATTCTCCGATATCCGGGAAATGCTCAACCAGGCGTTCTCGGATTTCCAGACCTATGACTACTTTCGGGCGGACAGTTTAAGTCCGGAAGATGCGGGAGCCTTTTATGGAAAACGGGCAGCCAGTCTTCGCGAGTGGCTGGATTCGGAGGAAATGAAAGATCAGTTTACGGAGAATGAAAAGCAGTATCTGATCCGGCATTACGAGGAGATGGAGACGCCGGTTTATTATACTTACGCGGACGGATGGGAAACGCTTCTCACCTATACCGACACCATGATTATGCTGATCGTGCTGATCACCGGATTCCTTGTATCCGGCATCTTTCCCGGGGAATTTTCTCTGAAAGCAGATTCTGTTTATTTCTCCTCCCGGTTCGGAAGAAACCGGGGAGTGCGCGCGAAGATCGGAGCGGGGATCCTTCTGATCTCAGTCATCTACTGGGGAACCATGCTGCTCTACACGGGGATCATGCTTTTTGCCCTGGGAGTGGGCGGAGGCTCCTGCGTGATACAGACCGGACTGGGCGGATGGAAAAGTTTCTATAACATTACATTTTTCCAGAAATATCTTCTGTCTGTGATGGGAGGGTATGTGGGCAGTCTCTTTATTCTGTCCCTTGCCATGCTCATTTCCGCGAAAACCAGATCAGCTGTCCTGGCGGTAACCGTGCCATTTATCGTTCTGTTTATCCCGTCTTTCTTAAGCGGGGTGAACCCGCTGACCAAAGTGCTGGGTCTGCTTCCGGATCAGCTGCTGCAGATCAGTTCCGTGATCAATCAGTTTAGTCTGTATGAGCTGGGAGGAAAGGTGATCAGTTCGGTTCCGATTCTGCTGGTTCTGTATTCCTGTCTCTGTGTTATAATAATTCCGTGGACTTACCAGATCTGTCACAGAATCCAGGACCGGTAAGATCAGTCCTGAAAGCGGGAAAAGGTACGGCAGACTCATGGAAAACAGCCGAAAGCCATATACTAAGAGAAGATAGGCTGTTTCGTGGAATATGCGTCTTCCGGAACATCTGTTTTCCGGAAGACAGGTCTTACGGAATCCGACAGAATCACAGCGAAAGAAGGAACATACATGCGTCACAAAATGTATTCAAAGGATATCATACTGGTTCTCACAGCTACCTTTTTCTATATGTCCAGCCCCATGCTGGTAACTCCTCTGATCACGGGATTTTCGGAGAGTATCGGCGCGACGGCGGCGGTTATGGGATTCATCGGCGGCCTGATGAATCTGGTGTCGCTGGTCTGCCGGCCGCTGGCAGGGAATCTGGCGGATAAGATCAGCAAGTACAAGATTTCCTTTATCGGAGCGATCTTTATGACCGCGGCCTGCATGGGGTATGTGTTCGCTCCAAACGAGGCGGTCCTTGTCATCTCGCGGATTGTCAACGGATTCGGATTCGCCTGCTGTTCCGTGTGCATGTCCACCTGGATGTCCAACATGCTGCCAAAGGAAAAGGTGGGATCCGGCATGGGAGTATACGGAACCATGAATGCGCTGGGCATGGCAGTGGCGCCGGCCATCGGGGTCAGTGTCTACCAGAAGTTCGGCTACCGGGCGGCGTTTGTCATTGCCCTTTTGTTTTCCATTGCCATTATGGTTACCATTCAGTTTATCGGAGATCGGGGAGAGCCGCTGAAGCAGGAGGCAGCAGAAGGCGGGGAGAAGAAGCGTCTGCAGTTGATTGACGTGCGGGTGATTCCGATTTCCTTTATTATCATGCTGTTTGCCATTCCTTACTGTGCCACCCAGTCATTTCTGGTCACTTACGCAGAAGTACGGGGGCTGGACGTTGCAGTCAGCATGTTTTTCCCTTTTTATGCGGTGGTTCTGATCGTGCTGCGGCTGTCCCTGCGGAATCTGTTCGATAAACTTCCCTTTCGCGTGTTCCTCGCGGCCAGCTGTGCCAGCGAACTGACAGCCATTCTTCTTCTGACTGTAATGAAAAATAATGTGGTGATGTTTCTCGCCGCGGCCTTTCTTGCGGGCGGATACGGGATCATGAGCTCCGTGTGCCAGTCTACTGCCATCCTCCTGGCGGGAAAGGGAAAAAGAGGTCTTGCCAACAGTACGTATTATATCGGCCTGGATCTGGGCATGACACTGGGGCCCATGATCGGAGGAGCACTGTACGGCGGGCTGGATATCCGGCTGTTCTATCCGGTGCTGATGATTACGATGCCGCTGGCTGCGGCGGTGGAAGCGGCAGCGGGAATCAGGCGAAAGCTGAAAAATTGAAACGCAAAACCTTGACTTTTCTGGCTTTCGGTTTTATATTATATATTGTGCTTTTTGAGAAACAGAGCATAGCCTCTGTCGTTAGCTATATGGCACACAATCCGTACAGGATGCACTGTAACATGTTCAGGGCTTGTACTGGTTTCGACAGGGATCTTGAAGATGGAGAAGCTATCCGCAGGCTGATGCGTCAAATCGCAAACTTAAAATTAAACGCTAACGATAATTACGAATTAGCTGCAGCCTAATTGCTGCATGTCGGTCCTGATGCACTCACACGTCGGGAGTCCGGCATCAAACATGTGAGAAACGATGGCGGCAAAGCTTTGAGCCGTCAGGCGTATCATGAAGCTACTGAACCCGCAAGGATGTCCGTTTCCGTGCGGCAGAGGGAATGATAAAGAACTGACTATGATAGTAGAAGTACATGGGATAGGTTTTTGGACGCGGGTTCGATTCCCGCCAGGTCCATCAGCGGTTGTGATACCGCTTCAACAGGGACGGAAACATAGCTCAGCTGGGAGAGCGCTCGCCTGACTAGCGGGAGGTCATGGGTTCGAGCCCCGTTGTTTCCATGGGGAAGTCCTGCGATGCCGGCTTCCCGGATTACATAAAAATATTCAAATCATGGGGTATTAGCGCAGCTGGGAGCGCGCCACATTCGCATTGTGGAGGCCACGGGTTCGAATCCCGTATACTCCATACTATTTTATAGAGCCGGGGAGACATCCTCCCCGGTTTTTCTTTGCTCAAATGCCGTATTTGCGCGGTTTTTGAGATATGGAAATTAACTTC
>CALWBC010000035.1 GCA_944375755.1 uncultured Mediterraneibacter sp.
TGTACGCAGGTTGCCCACATGCATCCGGCCGGTCGGGCTCGGGGCAAATCTTGTTCTTACTTTCTTGTTCATTTTTCTTCTCCAATTCCAGTCTTTCTTTTATTTTTCCACTTCGGACACCATGCTCTTAAGGAATTCATCACATCGACCCCTGACAATAATGTCCGCTCTCTCGTCCGAATAGTGCTCCTGATCTGATACAAGAATCAGATTCGATCCGGTATAATACTGAATCATCTGACTGCACAGAGAGGAGGTCAGGCTTGCGCCCAGAACGATCAGCACGTCCGCCCTGGCAACTTCTTCCGCCGCCCTGGTCATGACGCTGTTATCAATCATCTCCCCGAACAGGCACACCTGCGGGCGTATGGCAACGAGACAGTCCTCACAGAGAGGTACGCCCTTTGCCTCTTTCATATATTCAACGGGATAATGCCTCCCGCAGGAAGGGCATACGTTATCATACACCGTTCCTTTCATATTAATGACATTTCTGCATCCGACACGGTCTTCCAGACCGGCGATCCTTCTTGTGATTATCGCTTGAATCAGCCCATGATCCTGAAGTTTTTTCAGGGCATGGAACCCGTCTCCCGGAGGAGTCTCCACCGCTTTAAGGAGTACCTCTTTATAAAACCGGAAAAACAGATCTTTCCTTGCGGAATAAAATCCGCTGCTGAATATCTCTTCGAAAGAATATCCGTATTTTTCCTCTATTTCATAGGATTCACTTCCATCGCGCAGGAGCGGATACCCGCTCTCGGCCATAAGGCCTGCCCCGCTTAACACGACTGTGTAGCTGCTGTCCCTCAAAATATTGAGCATATTCTTTTCTCTCACAAAGATCCCTCCTTTCTGCCGCCGTAACCCTCAGCAGAGTATGTCCTTCTAATACAGCATATTATAAAACAATTTTGACAATTCTTCAACAAAATGCTGCTGACAGTTCCATAAGCCGAACCGCCGCGTCAGATCAGAGTGATCGTCTCCGGAAGATTTCCCGCATCAGTCAGACTCCCCTCTTCCGCATCCACTGCAGTAAGACGGGAAGAACGAAATGCATCGACAGCAACACGAGTCACATGATCCGGAAGTTTGTAGGTTCCGATTCTTCCTGCCGGGAAAGCCAGCAGACAGGTCCCGTTCTCGGAGAACAGCACGCCGTCCACACTGACATAGCCGCCGGACGGATCTGCCTCGATCCATTCCATGTCCCTCAGTCCTGCCAGAGCGCTCTCCTCTATGACCGTGATGTTTCCGGGTATGTATATCTCACGGATTCCCGCAGGCGCATCATCAAATGCTCCTGCCGCAATACCGGTGCATCCCTCAGATGGAAGTTCCATATAGCCGTCTTCCACAGCGGTCTGCGGGTCATCGATGCCGCAGATCATTCCTGCTTCATTGACAGAATATCCGTTGATTGACACCATCCCTGTATCAGATATTCCGGATTCCGGTTCTTCCACGCCGGAAGGCGTATCTTCCGCATCCGGAGCTGCAGGATTCTCCGGCGCAATCGGCGCTGCCGGTTCTTTCATGTCCGGCACTGCGGGTTCCTCCGGAATGTCAGGCACGATCGGTGTCACAGCCTCTTCCATCTCCGGCGCCGCAGGTTCCTCCGGAATGTCAGGCACGATCGGCGTCACAGGCTCTTCCATCTCCGGCGCCGCAGGTTCCTCCGAAATGTCAGGCACGATCGGCGTTACAGACTCTTCCATCTCCGACACCCCGGGATTGCCGGCCACAGTCAGATTCACGGATTCTTTCAAATCCGATACATCCATAATGTCCGGAATTACAGGTGCTGTCGGAGTCTCCGGTATTACCACAGTAATATCCCTCCCCGCGGCACTGTCGGTTATTCCGGAGACAGCCGGTATCTTCAGCTCCTCCAGAAACCCGGAAAACGCGCGGTTCCCGGCCATAAGAGTGTCCTCCATGCCTTCCGCCATGCCTGTCGCGGCAACCCCTGCACCGGCTTCGCCGGACAATACCGATTCCGTATCATCCGCTTTCTCCACCAGACCGGCTGGATCCGCATAGACTGCCGACGCCGCCAGTGTTCCCGCCATGAACATAACCAGCCCAAGTCTGCCAAGCCTGCGCTCATCGCCAATCAGTTTATGACCTTCGTAGAGTCTTTCACATTCTTCCATCTTTTTCCCATTCCTTTCCACACCACACACCTACAATTACCGAAAACATATTCCCGGATGTTTTCAGGAAATAAAATACCAGAGAAAAAGGAATGCCGCAATCTTTTGCAACATTCCTTTGCATCTTCCGATTATTAAAAAACAGGATTCAGACGTTGATCTCAGCCGTCATGCCAAGCACTTCCCTGTTCTCTTCAAGAAGCGGGTTGATCACGTTCTTCAGATATGCATCCACCTGCTCTCTTGCACGTCCCACATATCTGGCAGGATCCATTGTCTTCTGAAGATCCTCAAGACTCAGGTTGAATGCCGGATCAGCCGCAATCAGCTCAAGAAGATTGTTGTCAAGTCCTCTCTCCTTTACATTCTTTCCGGCTTCCATGGAAAGCTCACGGATTCTCTCATGGAGTTCCTGACGGTCTCCGCCTGCCTTTACGGCGTCCATCATAATGTTCTCCGTTGCCATGAACGGAAGTTCGGCCATCAGGTGCTTCTCGATTACCTTCGGGTAAACTACAAGACCGTCTACCACATTCAGGCACAGGTCAAGGATACCGTCAATCGCGAGGAATCCCTCCGGCACGCTCAGACGCTTGTTGGCGGAATCATCCAGTGTTCTTTCAAACCACTGTGTAGCTGACGTAATCGCCGGATTCAGGGCGTCAATCATCACATACCGGGACAGGGAAGCGATACGCTCGCTCCGCATCGGGTTTCTCTTATAAGCCATTGCCGATGAACCGATCTGTGTCTTCTCAAATGGCTCCTCCACCTCTTTTAAGTGCTGCAGGAGACGGATATCATTGGAGAATTTGTGAGCGCTGGCAGCGATACCTGCCAGAACGTTGAGCACTCTCGTATCCACCTTTCTGGAATACGTCTGTCCGGATACCGGATAGCATGCCTTAAATCCCATCTTCTCCGCAATCATCGGATCTATTTTATCGATCTTCTCCTGATCTCCGTCAAACAGCTCGAGAAAACTTGCCTGTGTTCCCGTTGTTCCCTTTGATCCGAGAAGTTTCAGGCTGCCGAGCACATAGTCCAGATCTTCCAGGTCCATGGTAAACTCCTGCATCCACAGTGTCGCGCGCTTTCCGACTGTTGTCGGCTGTGCAGGCTGAAAATGAGTGAACGCCAGCGTCGGCTGCGCCTTATACTCGTCTGCAAATTTCGCCAGCTCCGCGATCACATTCACCAGCTTGCTGCGCACCAGCTTCAGAGCTTCGGACATAATGATAATATCCGTATTATCTCCCACATAACAGGAAGTTGCTCCCAGGTGAAGGATTCCCTTGGCCTTCGTGCACTGTACACCATATGCATACACATGAGACATCACATCATGACGCACAACTTTTTCTCTCTCTTTTGCCACCTCGTAGTTGATATCGTCCGCGTGGCTTTTCAGCTCTTCGATCTGCTCATCCGTAATATTGAGTCCCAGCTCTTTTTCCGTCTCGGCAAGAGCAATCCAGAGTCTCCTCCATGTACGGAACTTTTTATCCGGTGAAAAGATATACTGCATTTCACGGCTTGCGTAGCGCTCTGAGAGCGGGCTTACATAGCGGTCATTTGACATCGTTCTTTCTCTCCTTTTTTCCTCTGACATATTCATTCCCTAATATGTTACCATCATCCGGCCTGATTCGACAACACTTATTTTCCGCTCAGGCTCAAAATGCAGGATTTCCGGGGCAAAACATCCGGTCCTCACTGCTCAAAGGCATGGCTGATATCTTCCCCCGGTACTTCCATCGGGTAATTTCCGGTAAAGCATGCATCGCAGTACTTCAGATCACCCACCATGTTCTTCAGTTTTGCCACTTCCATATATCCCAGAGAATCCGCGCCGATCATCTCACGGATCTGCTCCGTTGTATGAGAATGAGCGATCAGCTGATCATCCGACGGCACATCCGTTCCGAAATA
>CALWBC010000036.1 GCA_944375755.1 uncultured Mediterraneibacter sp.
ATATGAGCTGCGCCCGTATCTCTATGCCCTGTGGGGAGAAATCGGGGAGATCACCGATCGAATCCGGTATGATTTCCATAAGACACTGGCGGAGCTGACAGAAGAGAATTTCTATCGGGAATTTGCCGCATGGTGCCGGGAAAACGGCGTGCTGTCCAGGATACAGGCTCACGGGACCTGGGGAGATATTCTGCTGACTTACGGAGCGGCCGATATTCCCGAAGGGGAGACCTTTTCGGAATACGACCGTTATGAAGTAAACACGGTACACCGCAGACTTGCGACCTCAGCCGCTCATCTGTATGGGAAGCCAGTCGTTTCAAACGAATCTTTTACCTGGCTTCGGTCGCCCCGGTTCCTCGTAACGCTGGAACAGCTCAAAGCAGCAGCGGACAGTATTTTTCTGGATGGAATCAATCAGATCTTTAATCACGGGTATGCCTACAGTGAAGAAAACAATGACGGGCATCTGCTGTCCACGCCGTTTTACGCTTCCACTCAGATCAATCACCAGAATACCTGGTGGCCATACTATCACAGGATTGCCGCCTACATCAACCGGGTGAGCGACTGGCTCAGACAGGGCGAGCCTGTTGTCCGCACGGCGGTCTATCTTCCACAGTCTGATATCTGGGCGGAGAATCCGATTTCTGACATCCACATGGCCATGAAACTGGAAGAACGACTCACAACAGAATTCGTCGATGCCATTCAGAAAGCAGGATACTGGTTTGACTTTATCAATGATGAAGCGCTCTCACGTCAGGAGAAGCTGCCATACCACGCTCTGATTCTCGCAGGCTGCAGCAGGATTCCCATGGCTTCCGCCCGGGCGATTAAAGCGTTTGCCAGGTCCGGGGGTATCGTACTCTGCAAAGGACGCACGCCTCATCTTTCCTGCGGCATGCAAAACGCCGCTTCCCGACAGGAAGAAATACAGGACATCTTCCGGAGCATGGAAGAGAACGGACTGATCACCGTAACAAAAGACAGTGTTCCGGATCTGATCCGGGAACTGAAAACGCAAATGGAACCGGATCTGATCATCGCCGCTCCACGGGAAAAAGCTCCCTGTTCCGATGTGATCGGTTATGTACATCGAAGAACCGAATCAGAAGAACTGTTTTTCTTTGCCAATATCAGCAGTGAAGAGCAGGAAACGGAGCTTACTTTCCCGGCACATGCCCTGAATGCCACATACCAGCCGGATCATTTTGCCGTCTTCGATCCGATGCAGGCTGAGGAGCGCCGCGTCACGGACTATCGCCGAAACAAAGACGGATCTCTGAGTATACGAATCACCTTCGAACCATTTGATTCCCTGCTGTTTCTTTTTTCCGAAGATCTGGATCTGCCTGAAAAGGCGCGCAAGTGTTCCCGATCCTTATGGATGGATCTATCTGAAGGCTGGGAGTTTTCTGTGCCGTCCAGAGATTTCCGGAAAACCTGTTCCGGGCTTTCCGGCTGGGAAAAAGAGGATTCTCTCCGGTATTTTTCCGGGGAAGGCATCTATCGGACCTCTTTTTCGCTGACAGCAGATGAATACGAACAGGTACGTCAAAGCACCGGGATATATCTGCGTATTGAACATCTCGGGGAAGCTGCTGAAGTATTTGTAAACGGACAATCCGCCGGCATTATTCTGAAGCGTCCTTACACACTGGACATAAAGAAATTTATCTCGAACGGGGAGAACCTTCTGGAAATCCATGTCAGAAATCTGCTGATCAACAGCGTCATCGATCCGGAACAGTCCGCCATTGACGAACGGGATTATTCTGCCCCTGTCACAGAACACTGGCCCTATGAAACCGGGCGCCTGAACAGATACCGGCAGGAATTCCTGTATCCGACTCAGGAGCGTAAAACAATCGCGGAACCCCTTTCTTCCGGGATCCGGGGTAATGTTACTCTGGAAATTGAGGAGGAAATATGTATATAATGAGGGTGAATGAATATTTCACGAAAGGGCATGGACAATGAAACGGAAAATCCTGATCGAAAAAACGGACGGCCAGTACCGCCGCTATTTCCTCGAAAACGGGGAGATTGCGGAAATTCACTGCTCACCTGCAGATGAGAATCCAGGAGGAAGGCACCGCCTGGGCGATATTTATGTCGGAAAGGTAAAAAATATCGTGCCGAATATCGGAGCGGCATTCATCGAGATCGAAAACGGAATCAGCTGTTATTATGATATGAAAGACGCGCCTCATGCGGTGTTTACCACCAGGCTCGGGAAAAAACCGCTCAGCATCGGGGATGAGCTGGTCGTACAGATCAGCAAGGAAGCGGTAAAAACGAAGGCGCCCACGGTAACCAGCAATCTGAGTTTCACCGGGCGCTATGCCGTGCTGACCCACGGAAATACACGAATCGGCGTTTCCTCAAAGCTGCCCCGCAGCATGAGGGACGAATTCAAACGGCAGCTAAAAGACTGGCACAATGATCAGTTTGGAATTATCATACGGACGAATGCAAAGGATGCGGATTTCAGCGATGTAATGACGGAAATCATGTCTCTTAAAAAGGAGTATGAGGCTCTGCTGGCAGCCGCTCCGACCAGAGTCTGTTTCTCCTGCCTAAAGTCATCGCCTCCGGAGTACATAACAGATCTGAAAAATGTATATATGGAAGGAATGGAAGCCATTGTTGTAGAAGATCCCGAACTGTATGAAAAGATCCGTTCGTATTTTGAAAGTGAGATTCCTTCCTGTACTGATCTGGTGGAGCTTTACGACAACCCTTCCTTTCCCCTGCGTAAGCTCTACGGCACGGAGACCGCACTGGAAAAAGCGCTTCGTGAGAAAGTATGGCTCAGACATGGCGGCTATCTTGTAATCCAGCCTACTGAGGCACTGACGGTGATTGATGTCAATTCAGGAAAACACATCGGGAAGTCAAAAAATGAGGAAGGGATAATGAAGATCAATCTTGAGGCAGCCCGGGAAGCGGCAAAGCAGATCCGGCTCCGAAATCTTTCGGGCATTATTCTGATCGATTTCATTAATCTGGAACAGCAGGAGAGCATCAGTACTCTTCTGAGGGAGTTCCGCTCCCTTTTGTCCAGAGACCCTGTCCAGACAACACTTGTGGATATCACTCCTTTGAATCTGGTAGAAGTCACAAGGAAGAAAGTTCACAGGCCCCTGGCGGAACAGGTAAATCTTGAAAGTTTTCATTTACAAGTTCCCGCCGAAGAGATATAATATTGAACCGAGAGTGCGGCACAGACATTTGCGCGCACATACTGAACAGAGTGAGCAGCGGTCTGAGACAGGCGGCTGCTTTGAACGGATTACATTTGGAGGAATACGAAAATGAAAAAAGTTGTAAAGTTCGGCGGCAGTTCCCTTGCGAATGCGGAACAGTTTAAAAAAGTCGGAGCCATTATCAGCGAGGATGAAGCCCGCCGCTACGTGGTGCCATCCGCACCGGGCAAACGTTTCGCAGCTGATATCAAAGTAACGGACATGCTCTATGCCTGTTATGAAGCAGCTGTAAACGGCGAGGATTTTTCCGGGCTGCTTGACTGCATCCAGGAGAGATAC
>CALWBC010000037.1 GCA_944375755.1 uncultured Mediterraneibacter sp.
AGTTGCGATATTTGAATACTAATAAAAGGAATCAGGCAGACGGGCATAGAGCACCGTTCCGCTGAGGGAGACCGGATTTTCCATTTGGAAGATCCGGTCTCCTGCTTTTGGCGGATGTGTATAAAAAATATGCTAAGAGTAAAATAATAATCAGAAAAAATGTATAAAATATCAGCAAAGAATGTTATAATAAACCACGTATTCATAAAAAAGGAAGGAGAGATTACAAATGGATAATCAACTGGCACTACTGACACTTTGCGGCTCCGTGATCGCTCTTCTGTTCGTTGTAAGCAGAGCTCAGAAAGTCCTGCGTTTCCCGGAAGGAAATGACACGATGAAGAAAATTTCCGCATCGATCCACAAGGGAGCTATGGCGTATCTGCGCCGGCAGTACAAGATTCTGATCGGATTCTTTGCTGTGATGTTCGTCATCCTGTTTGTGATGGCGGCTCTGGGACTTCTGACATGGTTTGTTCCATTCGCGTTTGTTACGGGAGGGTTCTTCTCCGGTCTGTCGGGATTTGTAGGAATGCAGATTGCGACGAGAGCAAACGCAAGAACAGCCGCTGCGTGTCAGAAGAGTCTGAACAGAGGACTGAATGTAGCGTTCTCCGCAGGTTCTGTTATGGGATTTACAGTTGTGGGACTTGGACTTCTGGATATCTCCATCTGGTATCTTCTGCTGAGACTTGTATTTAAGCTTCCGATCGAGGATATTACAAGTACAATGCTGACATTCGGTATGGGCGCATCATCGATGGCTCTGTTCGCCCGTGTGGGAGGCGGTATCTACACGAAGGCAGCTGACGTGGGAGCGGACCTTGTAGGAAAGGTAGAAGCGGGAATTCCGGAGGATGATCCGAGAAACCCGGCTGTTATCGCTGACAATGTAGGAGACAATGTAGGTGATGTGGCAGGTATGGGAGCTGACCTCTATGAGTCTTATGTGGGCTCGATTCTGTCAGCGTGTGCCCTTGGAGTTATAGCGTTTAACAAGATCGAATCCGTGGACCGTGTCAACGCGGTTGTGATTCCGATGATTCTGGCGGCGGTAGGCGTGCTGGCATCCATCATCGGTTCTCTGCTGGTAAAGACCGGTGAGAATACGGATCAGAGTACACTTCTGAAAGCCCTCAGGCGGGGGACGAATACAAGTGCCATTATCATCGCGGTTGTGGCGTTCCCGATTGTATGGTTTATTCTGGGCAAAGATTTTATCGGATTCTATTTCGCAATCCTGGGCGGACTTCTTGCAGGTGTGCTCATCGGATTCTTTACAGAGTTTTTTACATCTGATACATACAAGCCGACAAAGAAACTGGCAGGAAAGTCAGAGACCGGTTCAGCTACGATTATTATCGGCGGTCTGAGCCTGGGTATGCTTTCCACAGCTGTACCGATCATAATTATTGCGGTCTGCGTTATGGCTGCGTATGCATTCAGCGGCGGATTTATTGAGTCTACACGCGGACTTTACGGAATCGCCCTGGCGGCGGTAGGTATGCTGTCCACACTGGGAATCACCCTGGCAACAGACGCGTACGGACCGATTGCCGACAATGCCGGCGGTATTGCCGAGATGGCAGGACTGGAAGCGGAAGTCAGAAAACGTACGGACGCACTGGATTCCCTTGGAAATACAACAGCTGCGACAGGAAAAGGCTTCGCCATTGGTTCTGCGGCCCTGACCGCACTTGCGCTGATTGCTTCCTATGTGGAGAAAGTTCAGGAAGTCGGCGGTTCAGATGTTGTTCTGGATATGAGCGTGATGAATCCGACAGTTCTGGTCGGCATCTTCATCGGAGCGTGCCTGCCGTTCGTATTCGCGGCTCTGACCATGGATTCCGTGGGACGCGCTGCACAGAGTATTGTCGTTGAGGTACGCCGCCAGTTCCGGGAGATCAAGGGCCTGATGGAAGGAAAAGCGGAAGCGGACTATGAGACCTGTGTCGATATCTGTACAAAGGCATCTCTTCATGAAATGATTCTGCCGACTCTGCTTGCAATCATTACCCCTGTTGTAACGGGACTAATTCTTGGGTACAACGGTGTGATCGGACTGCTGACAGGAGCGACTGCAACCGGTTTCCTGATGGCGATCTTTATGGCGAATGCCGGTGGCGCGTGGGATAACGCAAAGAAATATATCGAAGGCGGTGCCCATGGAGGAAAAGGAAGCGAGCAGCACAAGGCCGCGGTTGTAGGTGATACGGTAGGCGATCCGTTCAAGGATACATCAGGACCGTCCATCAATATCTTGATTAAACTTCTGTCCATGGTATCGATTGTATTCGCTGCTCTGGTTGTGAATTATCACATTTTCTAATACGGAAACAGAATACATTTTTCAGAAATGCGCGGATGCATCCGCGCATTTCTTTACAGGAGACGAATATGAAAAACTATCAGTTAAAAGTAATTCTGAAAAATTCAAAACCGCCTCTCTGGAGAAGGTGTATGATTCCCTCGGGAATTACATTTACTCAGCTGGGTATTATCCTGGAGAAAATTCTGGAGTGTGTACCGAATGATGTATATGAGTTTGAGTTCTTCCAGGCTGGAATCCAACTGAGGGAATGGAGCGAGGATGAGCGAGAACTTACCAACTATAATTTTGATTATAGGAGTTCATCAGATACATATATTGACAGCCTGCTGGATCAGGAAAAATGGTTTACGTTTCGTGTATATGAAGACGGGGAATTCCGTGTGGAGATTGAAAAATGTATGTCTGCTTCGGATGGGGTGCCATATCCTTACATTATCAAACAGAAAGGTGATCCGGAAATTCTGGCATGGACGGACTTAGAGAGGGTCAATGCAGATATGGAGAAATATCTCAGTGTGCGTTATGGGGATCCGGATTACAGAAGCTTTGGAGAGATAACCGCAGAGCTGAAAAAAGGAAATTACGGGCTGAAGGGGGCGCTGAATCCGTCAGACCGAACGGAGCGTAATATAAAGAGCACAAGCTCAACGTTGGGAGAAATATCGGATCTGTTATTAGACTCATATTCGAAAAAAATGGCGTCTGATCTTGTGGATCAGATGGTTGATCAAGAGACCGGCGAAATTAGGGACCGTGAAAAAGCGGCGGAACTGTTTGCCGAAGCGGGAATGCGGATGCGTCAGGAAATACGTTCACGACTGTTTGGAATTTCCGGAGAAGATGAAGAAATCCGTGGAGGAAACGTTACGGGAGTGCTGCTTGGCTGGACGAAGGAGGAGCTCAGGCAGGAGGCGAAGAGCCTGAATCTGACACGCATCAGTTCGTTGACAAAAGGGCAGCTTGCTGAGCGTATTAAAAACGAAATTCTGAAACCTGAAGTGATGGAACATCGAATGCTGTTTCTGAGTGATGAGGAGATCGGAGCCTTTGAACATGCGCTTGAAAAAGGCTGCTGTTATCTGCCGGATTATAAGGAGCAGCCTCTGTTGGAAAGATTGTATGATCTGCTCTATATTGTGGTCTACTGGGATGACTATGTGGAGGTTCCGGCTGAAGTGATCAGGGTTTATGAAGAGATCAATACGCCGAAGTTTCAGAAAAAACGTCGAAGCGTGTTCTGGATGAACCGCTGTCTGAAAATGGTGGAAGCTTTCTATGCGGTGGCGCCGATCAGTATTGTCTGCCGGATGCTGCAAAACTGTCTGGGATATGATGTGAATAGAGAAACATTTATTAAGATTTTCCGGTGTATTCCGCATGAGAAGAATCCCTGTGTGATGCGTGGGGATTGGGTGATATGCAAAGAAGCACTGCCGAATGAGCTGTATCAACAGATCGAAAAGAGTCAGGGTGATAAGGAATACTATATTCCAGATCCGGAAGAGATCGTTGATTATTGTGAAAATAGTTATCCGTCAAAAGATCCGATGTATCAGAAATTGTTATGGTTTCTGATTGAGAAACTGGAGATCGATCCGGAAGAAGCGCTGGAACTGATGCCGGTCTTCTGGGGGCATATCTCAATGGGGGACGTGCCTTCGGATATTATGGATATTCTGGAAGAAGAAGGGATTGTCATGCCATCGGAAGAAGCGTTCAGAGAGTTCATGGCGCTTCTGATGGATGTAATCAATCATACAAGAATGCTGCCGAACAGAGGATTTACTCCACTGGAGATGGTCGAGCGCATGCCGCGCGTTCCGAAGGGAAAGCGTCCAACGATTGTCCCGATGAGCAGTATGGCGGCGGATCTGCTCAGAGAGTCACAGGAGGAATTGAGCAGGATAGGGCTTCATGCGGATCCAGATGCGAATGCAGTGGAGATTCCGGCCGCTGTTATGCCGAATGGAGCGAAAGGGAAAATCGTATCAGGCTCAAGGAAGATCTATCCGAATGATCCATGTCCGTGCGGAAGCGGGAAGAAGTATAAGAAATGCTGCGGGAGGAAAAAGTAGCTGGCAGCCGGATCAGGAAGAAAATGCGGAATTGAAAATGTCAGGGGATTCCCCTGACATTTATCCTTCAAACAGAATATGAGAACTGAGGTACTCTTACTTTGCCGGCACAATCTCGAGCCAGTATCCATCCGGATCCGAGATAAAGTAGATCCCCATTTTCGGGTTTTCAAAACAGACACATCCCATTTCTTTATGTTTCGCAAATGCGGCGTCAAAATCATCCACTTCAAAAGCAAGATGAATCTCATTGTCTCCCAGATTGTAAGGACGGTCCATATCCCGAAGCCATGTGAGCTCAAGAAGGTGAGGAGTCACGCCGTCTCCAAGATATACAAGCTTGAAGCTGCCGTCATCGGCGTCTGTCGTGCGTGTCACGGTAAGGCCGAGGGCTTCTTTGTAGAATTCAAGTGATTTGTCCAGGTCGTAGACGTTCAGATTGTTGTGCGCAAATGTAAATTTCATATGTGTTTCTCCTTATTTATTCAGATTGAGATTACGGAGCCGAAAATATCACTGTATTATTAAGGTTCCGGTTATATGTTCATACTAGCAGATGGAGGGGGGATTTTCAATAGTTCGGGTATTTCGTTCATTAACAACCGATTTTAAAATGGGCGAAACCAGCGGGGATTATCAGAACGTATTTCTGCGGGGACGGAGATGTGTACGGCTTCGTGTGCCCAGAAAAGGGTGTAATGTTTAGCAGGTGGAAATCCTGTCCGGTAAGGTATCAGCCGTACCACCGGTAGCGAGCCTTGTGCCCGCACGGGTAACTGTGCGGGTAAAGCGTAGGCAGTCAGGCAGTAGGGTCATAAGGCGTTATTAGCACCGAAATAGCATTCGTCTCGGACGACGACGCTGTGAAGCCGGCGGAAGTCCATATGCACTGGTTTGATATGGCGAGAACCTGTGCAGTCCGGCGGTGTTGGTAGTCAGCCATGCTGTACAATGACATTACGTCAACTGGGGAGAACCTGTATCCTCCGTTTTCTTGTGTGGGGAAACGGTATGCCGATCAACGAAAGGAGTGAGGCAAAAGGGGGACAGGTAGTCGGATAGCCTGATAGTACCGATGAAGGCAGGTAACGCTGCCAGAGGGAAGCGGAGAGAGAGGTGTTCCTCGCACCTCTGCTATGCAAGGCAATATCAAAGAGGAAACATTGGCTATACACAGAGATAGGAGAAGCAATGGAAACGAAATTGGAGAGAATATCACAACTATCAA
>CALWBC010000038.1 GCA_944375755.1 uncultured Mediterraneibacter sp.
ATTCCAGATCTTTTTTTATTTTCGTCAGAAACCACTAAAAAAAGACTGACAGGAAAACAGTAATCTCCGTCTTCCTGTCAGTCTCTGTCTGCTCTGATTTATCATTTTACGGAAGCTCTTCCGCTCCCGTAAACTCCGCTTCTAATTCAGTTCTTCACCGCCGTCGAGCAGTCCGCCTTCTTCCACTACATTGGTCAGATCTATAATCTCGTCAACAACCGCCTCATCTGGATAGATTACATAAAGCAGTTCGTCTCCTGCCGAATAACAGTAATCTTCTCCATCCGTACCGGTCGCGGCTACTGACTGAATGGTCCATTCCGCACCTGTACTGAGCTGATTTCGAATCAGCGCGTTCAGCTGTCCCTGAGTAATATTAGTCTCCACATCCTGGCTCACCTGATTGATAATACTGTTTGCCCTGAGAAGCATGGTCGGTGATAGCACTTTTTTCAAAAGCGCTGTGATCATAGCCTGCTGATTCCTGCCTCGCTGATTATCTCCTTCCACCAGATTGTGTCTCTCACGGCAGAATGCCAGTGCCTGTACACCGTTCAGATGATTATATCCTTCCTGAATCTGCATCTCATATCCCGCATCACTGCCTGTCTCAAAGGCAATCTCCGAATAGACATCCACTCCGCCGAGAATATCAACAATATCAATAAGCGAGGTAAAGTTAAGTCGGACATAATAATTGATATCCGTCTCATACAATTCCCCAAGCGTTGCCATCGAAGCGTCTATTCCATAGGCGCCGGCATGCGTAAGCTTGTCGTTCATTCCCTCGGAAATTCCCGGAATAGGAACATAATAATCACGCGGCGTAGTCACCAGGAGAATCTGATTTGTAGTCGGATTCACGACAGCAATGATATTCACATCACTTCGAACCGAATCTCTTCCGTCATTGGAATCTTCCCCATAAGTATCCAGTCCACTGATATATACCGTAAACGGCTCTTTTACCAGACTGTCATCCGATGTTGATCCGCCGAAATTAAACTCTTCCCTGACTTCCATTCTGGAAATGATCTTAATCTGGCTGCTGAAATCATCAACAGCTTCTTCCATAATGCTTGTGTTGGAACTATTGTAAATAATAGCCTGAACCTCTCCATTCATCAGCCCCTGCGCCTCTGCCTGAAGAGAGTTATATTCCGTCATGGCGATATCTGATCCAAGCTGATCCTGAATCTCTGTAATCGTTGTCTGCATATTGTCCGATCCGGTTTCGAACTGCACTCCGAAATTATACCCGGCCGCGTCTTCAAGCGTCTCCGCCGGATCATCCGCCAAAACAGCGACCACCATGGTATTTACACGGAATCCTCCGCTCGTTATCGCAGCGAGCATATTATTGGTCCGGGCAATATAATACGTCCCGATCGCAAGAATAACTATAATCAGGAAGCTGTACAGTTTTCCTGTTATGCCCCTTCCTCTCCGTACCGCCTGAGTGGTAAATGTAATACACCACAAAAAAAGCAAAATCATGACAACCAGTGCCAGATATTTCATGGGCAGCATATTAAGCAGCAGTACAACTCCCATAAACGCAAAACTCATTACCGCCTGAAGGATAAGAAAAAAAGATCCCGCTCTGTTTCGTCCCGAACGTCGGGCATATCTGTCTGAATTTTTCTTCTTGTGTCCGGCCGGTTCAGCCGCCTTGTATCTATTTGACATCACAAAAACCCTTTTCCTGTTATCTTCCTATGCATACAGAGAGGCAGGATAAACTCCCTTTTTCTATGAGCGTTCTCACTGCATCCGCCACAGCATCACGACTTTCTTTACATGTCACTCCAAACCACAGATCTTCTGACCGAAGAACACGAAGCCGACCATACAAATCCGTATTTTACCAGTATCAGGAGTGCTTGTCAAATCCGGCTTCCGATTCCTGCCGCCATGATTACGAGCGCAGCCCTGCTCATCTTTCATCCCCCTCCTGGTAATCACTACTATTCTCCCAGACCGTCTTCCACAAGCTGCACCATTACTTCCAGTGCCTTCTCTTCATCTTCCCCTTCGCAGACAATCTCAATCTCATCTCCGCTTTTGATACAGGCTCCCAGAACACTGAGCACGCTCTTCGCATTTGCTGTCACATCCTCATGACGGGTCTTTTTCCTGACTGTAATTTTACTGCAAAACTGCATGGCAGTTTTGCAGAACAGTCCTGCCGGGCGCAAGTGCAGCCCGGTCGGATTCTTTATTTTTACTTTTCCGTTAACCATTGTGCATCTACTCCTTGTATTTTCTTATGCAATATCATTTTGATTTCTGCTGTGTCCCCTGACTGTCTTCCTCTGTTTCACTGCTCTGTCCCGACTGACTATCAGAACTTTCCGAACTTTCGGAACTGCTGCTGTTGTCTGTATTGTCAGCACTGCTTGAACTGCTGGAATTATTATTTTCAGTGCTGTCTGACTTTTTGGCAAGGGTCAGCTGTACTGTCACATCTTCCATCTGCGTGATTCCGTCCGGAATATTGACATCAACCGGCACATCATAGGTTCCGGGAGTGTCATACCCCTGAAGATTAACGGAAACCGCATTACTGATATCCAGCATATCCAGCTGATCCTGTTCACCACTGAAACGCAGCGTAATCACCGCATCCGAGGGATAGTTCACCTGAAGATCATCCGCCAGATTATTAATCCTTATAGATCTCACCAGAAATTCAATTGTTCTGGTTCCTTCTGCCTCAATCATGGCTGTGACCTTCACATTTTTCGTATTTTCATCGACAAGCTGAATCCCCTCCGGCAGATACGGAGTAATATCAACCGTCTGTTCAACCGGATCAGTCGCTCCGCTTATATTAATCACGGAAGCCGGAACATCGATTTCATTAATCTTTTCGACATCCTCGCTCTGTCCGCAGACCTGCAGCGTCTCCGGCTCACTTGTGCAACCGGTATACTGATAACCTTCTGCGGGCTTTCCCGTCACATCAAAGGCAACCGGCACTGTCTTCATCTCCAGAATCTCGACATAAACAGTCAGGCCTTCCTCGCCCAGATTATTTTCCAGCTGATTCTGCCCCACTTCATTGTTGTTAGCGTCATATAAAATCAGGCGCGCCGTTCTCTCCTCGCTTTTTGATATTCCGTCTACTTCCACGCTTGCGACTGCCCGGTCAATCTGATCCAGCACAGACTCCGGTCCGGTAATGGTGATATTGGCCGGATGAACGGTCAGACCGCCCACCATATATCCATCTCTGGGCACTCCTGTGTCATCCGCAGTCAGAGCAAGCACTTTCCTGTCGGATTTTTCAATCTGTATCTGCAGATTGCGAGGAACCGCTTCGGCCGATTCGTAATCCCCCTCAAATTCAGGGATCGAAACTTTGATCGGCACAAGAGAAGAATCCATCTCACGGATATCCGCAGTAGCGACAATATCATCCGCAGAGAGCTGCTGTCTCACCTCTCTTGTCGCATATACCACCACACTTACGGTCTGTTCCCCGACTACCTGATAAACTTCTCCGCCCGATGTAATGATGTCATCATTGATAATCGTAACCGGAATATTTGAAAAAGTTTTGCTCTCAACCGGATTATCCACATTCACTACGATCAGCCAGAGAAAAACGGAAAAAATAAACGCGATAATTTTTAATCCCAGATTCGCCGTAAACTTGTACTTCTTCATCTCCTGCGCCATCCTTTCCATAACCTGAATTTCTTTGGCTCAGAATTCTTGTACTGAATCTGGCTCAGTGTCTGTCTTAATTCCTCCTGTTTCACCCCACGGGTCAGTCTGCCGCCCATCGCATAGGATACAAGCCCTGTCTCCTCGGAAACAACAATAACAAGAGCATCACACACTTCACTCATTCCCAGTGCCGCTCTGTGTCTTGTCCCAAGATCCTTGCTGATGGACATATTATCCGACAACGGGAGATAGCAGGTTGCGGAAGTGATCCTGTCCCCCCGGATGATAACCGCGCCATCATGCAGCGGAGTGTTATGTTCGAAAATGTTAATCAGCACCTGAGAAGAAACCTTGCAGTCCAGTTCGATACCTGTCATCTCGTATTCATTCAGACGGATTGCCTGCTCCACTACGATCAGCGCCCCTGTGCATACACGTCCCATCGCATAACATGCTGTGACAATGCTGTCCGCGGTCTCATCAGAAAACCGTTCATTCTCCCTGTTCTTGTCAAACGGATTAATATTGCTCAGAAGATTCTTCTCGCCAAGTTTCTCCAGAGCCCTCCGAAGTTCCGGCTGGAAAACGACAACCGCCGCGACCGCGAGGACGTTGATTGACTGAGCCGCAAGAAAGAGAATCGTGTGCATCTGAAAAATCCACGCCAGAAGAATAAAAACCCCCAGCATGATAATCCCCCTCAGCAGCATCCATGCTTTCGTATTCTTAATCCACAGCATGATCTCATACACGATTACCGTCAGAATCAGTATCTCTGCCACGTCCTTAAACTCTATAACCGGGAAATACATACCATTTGTGTAGTTGTTAAAAAAACTGATGAGCCAGTCTATCATTTCGTGTACACCACCTTATTTATCTGGGTTTCTCTCCCTTCTGATCAAGCCCCAGCTCTCTGCTTAAACTTCTGGTAAGAAGTATTTCATCCGTATTTCTGTCGATATCCTCCGCCGCTGTCTCCGCCTGGCTGCCCGAAGAAGAATCTTTTCCCTGTGCCGCAGCTCTGGATGCAAGCACACCCTGTGTCTTCTCATCAATCACCACGGTTTCCTGCGGCTGATGTTCCGTTATATGTTTTACTTTCTTTTCAGGCACGGACACCCCGATTTTGGGAACAGCCTTGACGTAATAATAGTATTCATCGTCCTCAAACTGGATATTCTCTGTTCTTGAGTAGTCCACGGAGAAAAACAGGAACTCAAGCACAATTCCCAGCGCCACTCCGAGTACGGAGCTCAGACAGATCTCGACATAGGAAACGCCTCCGTCCAGGAGGATATTTCCCGCAGCCGCGATAATCAGACAGACAACCGCTCCTGCCGCGGAAGCGATCTTCCATGCATGGTCAATCGCTCTGGTCCGTATAACATTAACCACAAGAATTCCGATTACCACAGCCATAACCATAAGCCACATCTCCGGTCCTGTGATCACCTGTTTTGTAAAGCTCATCAGCCCGTTGACAACACTGTCGGAATCAGTGCTTCGCAGAGCTGCTGCCGATGCCTTGACAAAGCTCACCATATAGTATGAGATAATTCCGCATGCCGCCGGAACAATCCATACCGGAGTTCCGAGAAGTCCGAAAACAACCGGTATCACAAAAGGGATCTTAAGGGCAAAAGCAAGCGCCGCGACAAGCAGAAGCCATGCCTTCTTCGGTGTGAACCGGAAGTAAAAAATATACATAATCACAAAAATCACAAGTGAAACAGCTGCAATCGGCATGGATAACGCATAGAAATGAACAAGAACAAGTGCCGCAGCAGCCACCACCATAACTACCATCGGGAAAAATGTACAGATTACAGCAAGGCCTCCTGTGCAGAAAACAGATGATGCTGTTTCCATAAATCCAATGTTGGAATTAATCAGGCCAAAAAGAAGCAGACCCATTAGAAACTGCAGGCCCTTCAGAATGTAAACAGAATATGACGCATATATTTTCTGCAGTTTTTCTCTCCATACAAGCAGTGTACTCATGATCGACTTATCTCCTTTTTACTATTCATCTTTTCGAGACGGGAAAGATCCCTCAGATATCGTTTCACTCTTCTTTTGGCACGGGTATATTTTTTCCTGTAAAATGCGCCCGCTCCGATTCCATAGACAATCAGGAGCACCAGATAGAGCCCGACAGCTACTGCCATAAGAATCAAAAGCTTCAGGATAGTGATTCCCTCCAGAAGATCCTCCCCTCCGCAGAGAAAGAACAGTCCGGCCGCAAGCACGAAACCGACCGTAATCCAGATAAGCGTTGTCCATGTATTCAGACTTGAATAATCCTTCTGATAATATGACGTAATCTTAAAGTCTTCTTCCCCGGCGCGTTTCTCATAGATCGCTGTCCGGGTCATCAGACGTATTTTTTTCTGATCCAGCATAACGTTTCCGCACGTCCTTCCTATGTACTGTTTATCCATATTTCAGTCCATTATGTTTTAGTATATCATATAGTCAGAGACCTTGTCCAATGCTTATGGTTAAAAAATAGACATTTTGAACGCCTGCCTTTTTCAATACTGCTGCCGAGCGCTCCAGCGTTGATCCGGTTGTATAAATATCATCAATCAGAAGCACGTTCCTGCATGGCTTCCAGCGCCTTATCACTCCGAAAGCATTCTTCAGATTTGCTTTTCTGCCTTCCCGCCCCAGCTTCTTCTGGGGTACTGTCTTTCTGATTCTGAAAAGCACATCATCCCGTACCGGAATACCGGTCATGCGGGACAGCTCGGCCGCAAGAATTTCCGACTGATTGAACCCCCGTTTTCTCCGTCTGGAACGGTGAAGCGGAACAGGGATAATCACTTCAATCCCCCACCGGCGGATCTGATCGCCATACACGCGCGCCATTTCTCCGGCAAAAATCCGCCCCCACGCTCTTCTGTTTCCGTATTTGAACCTGTAGACCGCACCGGAAACCGGCTCCCGATGCAGCCACAGACTGCGCCCCTGGGTCAGTTCGCTATCTGTCTGCCTGCAGTCCGGACAGTACTCCTGCTCCCTGCGGCGCACCGGTTTCCCGCATCGCATACATACATTCCGCCCGGTGCTGACTATTTTCTTTCTGCACGCCCCGCATATTCCATCCGGTGATATTTTCCCGCAGAAAGGGCAGACCGGCGGATACAGAAGATTCAGGAGGCGCCCTGAAACTCTCTGATTCGCTCCGCCAGACTCGTATACCTTGCCTGTTCGTTTCTGTTTTGTATCATTTCCTGAAATACCACATCACTCCCTATTATGGTCAGACATTTCTTCGCTCTGGTAACCGCGGTGTACAGAAGATTCCGGTTATAAAGAAGCCGCGGTCCCGGGAGCAGCGGAATAATCACCGCAGGATACTCGCTTCCCTGGGACTTGTGTACGGTTATGGCATAGGCAAGTTCCAGTTCTTCTGTCATATCAAAACCGTATTTCACTTTTCTTCCTTCATCAAACTCCACTTCCACAGTCTCCGTATACGGATTAATCTCCGTGACAACGCCCATATCTCCGTTAAAAATTCCTGTTCCCTGGTCTACTGCAAGTCCGTACCTGGTCTTTACTTCCCATTCGAGCTGATAATTGTTTTTGATCTGCATGACCTTGTCCCCCTCGCGGAACAGTCTCCCGTTGATCTCTTTTTCATTTTTCTTCGGATCCTCCGGATTCAGATAACGCTGCAGGATCTGATTGAGCCGTTCCACGCCGAGCAGCCCCTTCCTCGTAGGTGTCATAACCTGTATTTCCTCCGGGCGGGCACCCACATAAGCCGGAAGCTTCTTCTGAATCAGGAAGATAATAACCCCGATGATCGTATCTGCATCCTGGCGTTTCAGAAAGAAAAAGTCTCTGCTCCTGTTATCCAGCACAACAGGTTCCCCTGCATTGATCTTGTGAGCATTTACAATAATATCGCTCTCCCCGGCCTGACGGAAAATCCGGGTCAGTGTGACCACCGCAAACCGTCCGGAGGCTATGATGTCTCTGAGCACACTCCCCGGTCCGACGGAAGGCAGCTGATCCACGTCGCCGACCAGAACAAGCCGGGTTCCCGGAACAATCGCTGACAAAAGGGCATGCATCAGCGGCAGATCTACCATGGACATCTCGTCAATAATAATCACATCAGCCTCCAGAGGATTCTGCCTGTTTCTCAGAAATCCGCCCACACTGTCCTCCTCTTCCGGATTCACGTTCACTTCAAGCAGCCGGTGAATGGTCTGTGCCTCATACCCCGTCGCTTCCGTCATACGTTTTGCGGCTCTTCCCGTTGGTGCGGCAAGCAGAATGCTCATACCTTCACTGTCAAAAAAACGGATCATCGTGTTGATCGTTGTTGTCTTTCCTGTTCCAGGTCCTCCTGTAAGCACAAGGAGGCCGTGCTTGATGGACTCAATCACTGCCCTGTGCTGCATGGGATCAAGCTCGATCTGCTCATTCTCCTCTACTTTTCTGAGACGGCGCTCCATCAGATCTTCCGGCATCTCGCAGTTAATATTCAGATCATGCAGCATCTTTGCGGTGTTCAGCTCCATGTAATAATAATGGGCAGGGTAGACGCGTATCTCACCATCGCACTCCTTCATTACCGTTTTTTTATCAATGCACAGATCCATGACATGCTTGCTGATATCTTCCAGATCAATCCCCAGAAGAGCTCCCGCCCGCCGGGTCAGAACATCCTGAGGCAGATAGATATGGCCTTCACCCGCGGCCTGCTGCAGCGTATAGAACAGGCCGCTCCGGATCCGGTAATCTGAATCCGTATGTATTCCGATTCTC
>CALWBC010000039.1 GCA_944375755.1 uncultured Mediterraneibacter sp.
AACCTGAACTGAGAAAGAAAAACAGAAAAGAAAAAATGCTGCGGGAAAGAGAAGCGGTTTCCTGCAGCATTTAATTTTGCACAAATTTTTGAGGTCGTTTTTAGCCATAATGATGAAAACTGGTCAAATTTGGTCAAACGATTGACAAAGGTGAATTCAAAATGTCTGATATGTTCAAGTCAAACGGTTGACTAACGCGCGCAGAAAGAATGATTCATTCAGCAATCAAAAGGGAGAGGAGAAAATGAGAACATTATTTGAAACAGAAGGAAAATATGCGGAAGCTCTGTTAAGAATATCCCGCGGGCAATATGCAGGAAATCATATTTCCCCTGAAAGATTTAAAAAGAAGATGCGGGAAAACAGGGGGGTTGTAAAATATTTAAGTCCCTTTGATGAGCCGGAAGATGGTCTTGAACCGCGGAATCCCGTAGTTGTCGCAATTGGTGACAGCGTGACGGCAGGACACTTTGAATTTACAGGCGATCCTGAGAAGATATACCCGCTTCTCGAGAAAGGTCATTTAGAAGAGAGTATAGTCACCGAGATTTCGGATCCCCGTGAGAGTTACATTGAGAAATTCAGAAACATGCTGATTGACAAATACGAGCAGACTGCGGTAAGCATCATCAATGCGGGAATTGCGGGGGATACGCTCCGGGGGATTTCAGCCCGTCTGGAAAGGGATGTTTTCTGTTATCATCCGGATCTGGTTATTTTAAACGGAACGCTGAACTGGCCCGAAACATGCGGGGACAGCAGGGAGTTTGAAAAGCTGCTCCGGGAAACTGTAAGACGGATGAAGGAAGAGATCCCCGGCGACCTGATACTGATGACCCCGAACATGGAAATCCCGGGGCCTTTTGCCAATCCGGCTTCGCGCCTTGAAGAGCGTGTGGAGGCAATCCGGAAAACTGCGGATGAAGAAAAGGTTTGTCTGGCAGACGGATATAAGATCTGGGAGGAATATGAAAGACAGGGATATCCGATTCTTCCGCTTCTTGCAAACGGAGCGAATCACCCGTCGAAACAGGCGCATGAAGCATTTGCGAATATGCTGATGAAAGTGCTGGAAGGATAAAATATCTTCAGAGAGGAAAAGAGAGACAATGGAAGAGAGACGTTATTTGAAATGGTATAATAAGATAGGTTACGGATCAGGTGACATGGCAGCGAATTTGATCTATGCCCTCCTGACAAATTTTGTTCTGATCTATATGACGGACACAGTAGGACTGAGCGCCGGAATCGTCGGTCTGCTGATTATGTTCGCCAGATTTGCGGACGGTGTATCCGATGTCATTTTCGGAAATATCATTGACCGGACGAAAACAAAGATGGGAAAAGCCCGCCCCTGGATGATGTATGCATTCCTCGGAAATGCGGTCTGCCTGGTAGCGATCTTCGCGATCCCGGAAAGCTGGGGCACGACGGCACAGTACGCATACTTCTTTATCGTATATCTGCTGCTCAATGCAGTATTCTATACGGCAAGCAATATCGCGTACTCCACACTGACATCGCTGATCACAAGGAACGGAAGCGAGCGTGTGCAGATGGGGTCCATCCGTATGATTTTCGCATTTGTCACATCCCTGATTATTAATACTTTTACAGTTCAGGCAGTGACCACGTTTGGAGGCGGCGCAGCAGGGTGGAGAAATGTCGCGATTCTTTACGCAGTTATCGCGGTTATTATCAATACGATTTCCGTTTTCTCTGTAAAAGAGCTTCCGGAGGAGGAGTCCGCGGAAGGAACACCAGAGGAAGAAGTCGCGGAAAAAGAAGAAAAGCTTACTTTCTTTGAGTCGGTAAAACTGCTTCTCTCAAACAAATATTATGTGCTTCTGACTGTAATGTATGTGCTTTATTCTTTGCTGTCAGGTCTGGGCGGATCGAACATCTACTATATGACTTATGTGCTCGGAGACGCGTCGCTGCTCGGAATATTCTCCAGTGCTTCCATGTTCCCCATAATTCTGGGACTTGCAGTGACACCGTTTTTTGTAAAGGTATTTAAAGGAATTTACAAAGTAAACCTGTTCGGTTTCATACTGGCGGTTGTGCTGCGTGCAGGTTTTATTGTCGCGGCATACAATGCAAATATCCCGCTGATGCTTCTGTTCCTCGCTGTCGGAAGCGTGCTCACAAGTACCTATTCCGGAACGAACTATGCGCTGATTGCCGCGGCTTCCGATTATACATACCGCAGAACAGGAAAACGAATTGACGGAATGATGTTCTCCTGTACTTCTCTTGGACAGAAAGTCGGAGTCGGTATCGGAACAGCCATGTCCGGCTGGCTGCTCGAGGCAGGCGGATATGTGGCCAACGCGGCGACACAGCCGCAGTCATGCATCAGTATGCTGAACTTTATGTATGTGTGGCTCCCGACAATTATCACGGCGATTATGATTGTCTTCCACTACTTCATGAAAGTGGAAAAGGCAAACGCTGACTGGGATAAAGAACACGGAATCAGCAGGTAAAGAATATGGAGGTTTGGTTATGAAATATTATGTATCAGCAGACACGGGAAAAAACGGAAACGGCTCACAGGAACGTCCGTTCTGCACGATCGGCGAGGCAGCACAAATTGCTGCCCCCGGAGATGAGGTGATCGTATCACCCGGCATTTACAGGGAGTATGTCAATCCCGCAAGAGGGGGAAGAGAGGACGCGAGAATTACCTACCGCTCGGAAAGAAAGGGACAGGCAGTGATCACCGGAGCGGAACAGGTGAAGACATGGGAACAGTATCAGGAGAATGTATGGATGGCGAAGATCCCGAACGGAATTTTCGGGGAATACAATCCCTACACAGTAATGATCCGGGGAGACTGGTACAATGAGGGAGTCAGGCCGGTACATACGGGAGAAGTGTATCTGAACGGAAAGGCGATGTATGAGGTCGCGGATAAGGAGAAGGTGCTGAACGCAGAGAAAAATAATACGTCATGGGATCCTGATGGGACAGTGTATACATGGTACACGGAGCAGGAGGGAAACAAAACAGTCATCTATGCCAATTTCCAGGGGGCAGATCCAAATCAGGAGAATGTGGAGATCAATGTCCGCCGCAACTGTTTCATGCCGGATAAAAACGGGGTCGGATATATCACTCTTTCCGGATTTACTATCAGACAGGCCGCGACCCAGTGGGCGCCGCCGACCGCGTATCAGGACGGCATGGTAGGCCCCCACTGGTCAAAGGGATGGATCATAGAAGACTGCGAGATCTCGGACTCCAGATGCTCGGGAATCTCCCTCGGAAAATATCTTCAGCCCGAAAATGAAAACAAGTGGATGACAACCTTCGTCAAAGACGGCACCCAGACAGAGCGTGACGCGATCTGCCAGGCGCAGGCGGAAGGCTGGAACAAGGAGAATATCGGCTCTCATATTGTGCGCAGGTGCAACATCCATCACTGCGGGCAGACAGGAATCGTGGGCCATCTCGGAGGAGTGTTCTCCATTATCGAGGACAACCATATCCACCACATCAACAATATGATGGAACTGGGA